>BNUJ01000097.1 GCA_025997275.1 Deferribacterales bacterium | reverse complement strand
GACTACCTCTGCTTGCTTATCAGCCATGTCTCTGCCTCCTGTTCCCTTTTTATAAATACATCCCGCCATTGACATGTATAACCTGACCAGTTATATAGTCTGACAAGGGTGATGCCAAGAAATAAACCGCATTCGCTATATCATCCACACTGCCAAGCGACTTCAACAGCGTCTTATCAACAAGTGCCGTTCTCACACTATCAGACAACTTGTCTGTCATATCAGTTTTGATAAAGCCCGGAGCTATAGAGTTCGCCCGTATCCCCTTTGCCCCATATTCAGTGGCTAAGGCTTTAGTAATACCATGAATGCCCGCCTTAGATGCAACATAATTGAGCTGCCCCGCATTACCAGAAAAACCCACAACACTAGACATATTGATAATCTTCCCATAACCTTTCTTCATCATAGGCATTATAGCCTGCTTAGCACAGAGAAACGCCCCTCTCAAATTGGTCTCTATAACTTTATCAAAATCTTCATCTTTCATTCTAATAAGCAACGTGTCTTTAGTAATGCCCGCATTATTCACAAGTATATCAACCGCCCCAAGCTCTTTACTCACCAGCTCAAACATTGCGGCAACCTCGCTGGATTTGCCCACCTCAGCCTTTACAGCCATGCCATTGCCACCAGCAGCTTTTATCTGCGCCACAACCTCCTCAGCACCAGCCGCTGAACTAGCATAATTCACAGCAACCAATGCCCCAGCTGATGCAAGCCTCAACGCAACGGCACGCCCTATTCCGCGAGAAGCACCTGTCACTAACGCCACTTTATTTTCTAAATCTCTCATAATCTATTACCCTATCATCTATCTTAATATTTTCTCTAAATCACCGAGTTTTGATATATTAACACATTCCACACCTTTGTCAATCTTTCTTATCAACCCAGTTAAAACCGCACCCGCGCCCACTTCTACAAACGTTGTCACTCCTAAACTAATTAGTTTTCTCACACTTTGACTCCACTTCACCGCCCCACTCATTTGCCTAACCAGTGCGTCATATACCACACTAGGCTCATCTTCCACCGCCGCATCCACATTGTTTATCACCGATGTAGTCAGCTGCTTGATTTCAATAGTCGTAAGATAGTCAGCCATACTAGCCTGTGCAGGTTTCATCAGCGAACAATGGAATGGAGCACTCACTGGCAGAGACACCACACGCTTCGCCCCATTTGCTTTCATCGCCAACTCAAACCGCTGCAATGCTGCAATATGCCCCGCTACAACAACTTGCCCATCAGAATTAAAGTTAGCAGGCTCAACAATACTATCGGGACGAGATACCTCCTTACAGACAGCAATCACATCTTCGTCCTTAGAGCCGAGCACCGCCATCATTGCGCCAACACCCACAGGCACGGCAGATTGCATAAACGAACCTCGCTTGTGGACTGCTTTCACAGCATCCATAAATTCAAGCCCGCCAGCAGCCACCAGCGCAGAGTATTCCCCCAACGAGTGCCCAGCAAAATAGTCTGGTTTGAACTTCGCTTCTAATAGTTTCCACAGAGCAACACTATGTAGCAACAACGCTGGCTGCGTGTTCTCAGTGAGGCGTAGTTTTTCATCGCCCCCATTAAACATTATATCGCTTATTGAGTAGCCAAGCGTTGCATCAGCCTCCTTAAAATACTTGCCACTAGCTGTCTCTAACAGGTCGCACCCCATACCGACACTTTGAGAGCCTTGACCAGGAAATACTACAGCCTTCAAACCCATATAAACATCTCCAATTTTAGCTTAAATTATTAGAGGCTCAACACCGATGCACCCCACGTCCAGCCACCGCCGAACGCACACAAGAGCAAATTATCACACGGTTTAATCTTGCCGTTGCGAATATTTTCATCTAACAGTGCAGGTATGGTTGCAGCTGATACATTGCCATGCGTTTCAATATTCACAAGCATCTTGTCCATATCTACGTTCAACCGCTCAGACACCGCCTTTATGATGCGGTAGTTCGCCTGATGAGGCAATACCCAGTCAATATCTTCAAGCCCCGTAAGCCCACTACGCGATAATGCCTTAACCCCAGAATCCGCCATCATGGGCACAGCACGCTTAAATACCTCGTTGCCCTTCATAGCGATAAAACTATTGCCATCAGATTCACCATGTTGCTGCCTAACAAGCTCCGCAGACCCCATACCTTTCATATACATAACATCGCCGCCAGAACCGTCCGCCCCCATATCAAAACTGCGAATGCCGGGCGTGTTATCTGCACGCACTATTACAGAACCAGCGCCATCACCGAATAATATACAAGAGTTCCTATCTGTGTAGTCTGTGATAGTCGTTAGCCGCTCAGCTGCGGCTATAAGTATAGTCTTAAATCTACCCGATTTAATAAGCGCATCCGCAAGTGATAGCGAATACACAAACCCCGAACAGGTCGCATTCAAATCAAAAGCAAAACTACCTGCAAAGCCAAGCTTGTTTTGCAAAACATCGGCACAAGACGGAAAACATTGGTCTGGGGTGACAGTTGGAAATATTATTCCATCTATCTCGTCCGCTTTGATGCCCGCCATTTCAATAGCATTCTTGCTAGCCCTGTATGCTAGGTCGCTAGTCATCTCATCCTTAGCAGCTACGTGACGCACTCTGATGCCCGTGCGAGACGTTATCCACTCGTCGGTGGTATCAACCATCTTTTCTAAATCTGCATTAGTCAATAACCCCTCAGGGAAATATGAACCAGTACCAATTATTCGTGCGTACGTCAAGCCTCACCTCTCAGTAGAGCAAATGAATTTTTTACATCTTCCTTTATAGCTGCATTCATGCCAGTTTCAACCATCTCTTTTGCCACACGAATAGCATTTTTAGCTGCCATAGCACTGGAGCTACCATGCCCTATGATACACACACCATTCAGCCCTAATAGTGGCGCACCGCCGTATTCTTCATAATCAACCCGTTTCTTAAAGCGTTTCAGCCCGCCCATCATAAATAGCGCGCCAATCATATTTAATACGCTACCCTTAATCTCATCTTTTAAGAGCTTGTTTATAAAACTGGCCACAGCCTCGCTAGACTTCAAGGCGATGTTGCCAACAAAGCCATCGCAAACGATTACATCCGCCTTGCCCTTGTATATCTCTTTTGCCTCTACATTGCCTATAAAGTTAAGTGCCTCACACTCCTTTAACATTGTAAAGACATGCTTTGTAGTTTCGTTGCCTTTGACATCTTCTTCACCTATGCTGAGCAGTCCCACCTTCGGAGCATCAAGTTTTAGTATCTTCTTAGCGTAAGCAGAACCCATTATAGCGTAGTGCAGGTAGTGATTTTCTTTAGAATCAACATTTGCCCCAACATCTGTCATCACAGAATAGCCCGACATGCTAGGAAGCACCGTTGCTATGGCGGGACGGTCTATCCCCTCTAACTGGCGCAATGTCACAAGCGCGGTTGCCATAACAGCACCCGTATTGCCCGCGCTATAAAATGCCTGCGCTTCCCCCTCTTTCACCAACCTCAGCCCGACGTGTATAGACGAATCACGTTTACCGCGAACTATTTGCGAAGGTATGTCGTCCATAGCAACAACCTGTTCAGCATGTCTGATAGTGATACGAGGGTCGCCCGATGGTAGAAATTTAGCTAACGAGCCAGCGACAACATCCTCACGCCCTATTAAGAGCACGCTGATATTGCGGTATTCTTTAATAGCCCTGACTGCACCTTCCACGATGGCATCAGGCGCATTATCGCCACCCATCGCATCTATTGTGATGGTTACCATAACCTTACAGCTCAGCTTTCCTCATCACTTCTTTGCCAGCGTAATGTCCGCAATTAGGACATACTGTATGCGCCAGCTTTACCTCGCCGCAATTAGGACATTTCCCGCTACTAAGCCCTTGCGGGTGATGATGGCTACGACGATGCCCCTGTTTAGATTCGGTCGTTTTAGTCTTTGGATTACCCATTTTCGTCTCCTAAATGTTAAACATTCACGCTAGAATTTGGTATCATAGCACATTATTTTGCCTGCTTCAACCCTAATACGTCTTTTAGTGTGGACAAGCCACTATGCCAGCCATCGCCAGCTCCTTTAGCCACAATTTCATCAAGGACAGTATTTCTGCAGTTCTCACTGCAAAGCCTCTTGACAGGCAGGTTCAACAAAACCTCCTGTCTAAGCAATTCGTCTATATCAAGCGATTCGGCACCAGAATAAAATATATCCCCCTCTGAATCGCTAACCTCACTATCACTACCACCCACAGGCATACCGCTAGGCTCTATAGGCATATTGACAGATACATTAAACAGAACCTTAGCTGGCTCACCACATCTGTCGCAGAGCGTGTCTAGCCGACATTCCATTTCGCCTGTCAGGTAGTAACCATTTTCACCATCATCGTCTATCTTCATAAACTGCCCGTCAAAGCGAGTAATTTCCACACGCCCAAGCTCGTCATCAAATGCAAGTGCAACAGACACATCTAGTGCCCCAAGCTCTGCTAGCTTGTCAACTATATCTTTATAGATGATAACCACAATAGGACTATAGACGAATAAAAAAGATTTGTCAAGGTGGGGGAATTAGGGGGTGTTTTCTGCAGTTGTTGCAATTCACGTTTACTTCGTAACTTATAACTGCTAAAGTGGGACAGATGGAGGCACTCTGGTATGAGGTTGCCAATTAGTAATCAATGCACTGGCAACGAAAAATCAGCGGGCTACCCCGTATAGAACAGTCTCGCTAACATAGTCCGTATGGTGTCTTAAATATAGCCTATAGTTCGGGTTTATGCTCAATATAAGCTGAGGAATTTGCCAGAAGTCGCTAGGTTTATGATAGACACATATAGCAAATGGAGAACCATTCCTTAAGAGCCGCCTTGCGCCGTTTATGCCGTCAACCTCAGCACCTTCTATATCAAACTTTATAAAAGCCCTATCCTCGGTCACAATCTCGTCTAAGCTATATCAACTTCAGCAACGGAGCATATAAGAAGTGTTACTACTTTGAACCTAATTCTTATAACATAGCAAGGTCTAAAGAGAAGCTAATGGGTATTTCAGGGGTGGAATTTTTACAATTGGGCATTTCTGATAGGCGGAAGGTAGTTCACTTTGAGCAAACTGTGAATCAAGGTTCACGTGTATCAGATGAGGGCAATGTGCAGCTGGAGTGTATTAGCTTAGACGAGATTGTGACCGAGGATAGGGCTTTTATAAAGTTTGATATAGAAGGTGCTGAGGTTGACGGCATAAACGGCGCAAGGCGGCTCTTAAGGAATGGTTCTCCATTTGCTATATG
>BNUJ01000096.1 GCA_025997275.1 Deferribacterales bacterium | reverse complement strand
TGCACGGAAAAAAGTTGTTAGATTATCGGGTATCGTATCGCCTGATTGCACCTTGGTAAAAGATATTCCATTTTTTATTACTGGTTTTAAGGGTTAGTTAGAGATTAAAAGCTATTTTTAGCCTCCATTGGTGAGGAGAGAAATATCCAATGGTCTCTGACTGCCCTTAGAAAACCACCATACACGTTCACGGCGTTAAGATTGCCCAATAATGTTACAACTGCAACTGGTAGTGATTTCTGCTCATTTAGTTCGCTGATTTAACTCATGGGCAATGCCTACTAGATAGTCTTTATATTCGCTATCGGGGAAGTCGTGCAAGCTGTCTATGGCTTCCTTTATGCGCTCGTGAACTACGTCTGCAGCTTTTTTCTCTATATCGTATTTTTCTAACAGCGGCAATATTTGCGCTAGCTTCTCCGAACGGGGAGCATCTGATTTGAATAGCTGTGTAGCGCGTGCCTTATCTGTGATGTTTGCCACCTTCATCAGCAGGAGCAGTGGCAGGGTTGCCTTTTGTTCGTCAAGGTCTGTTCCTAGCTCTTTACCTGTGTTGTCCTTTTTACCAAAATAGTCTAACAGGTCATCTGTCATCTGGAATGCATAGCCGAAGTTCTCGCCATAGTTTTTAAGAGCATTGCGTTTATTAGCAGGTAGTTTTGTTGATATTGTCGCACATACACAGGCGGCGTAAAATAGGGATACCGTCTTCCCGTAGAGGATATTTTCATACTCCGTCATCGTCAGGGCAATTTCTCCTGTCTTTTCTATCTGCACTATTTCGCTTACACTCATTCGCCTAGTTGCTTCAATTAGAACAGATAAGTGCTCGCTATCTGGAAGGTTTAATGCCTCTAAAAAAGCGCAGTTTATAAGGTAATCGCCCGATAGAACCGCAACTTTGTTCCCATAGATAGCGTTTGCACTGGGACACCCTCGTCTAGTAACAGCATTATCAACTACATCATCGTGCAATAAGGACGCTGTATGAATACACTCCAGTATTGCCGCTACTTTTACTGATTCTTCGCTAGGTGCACCGCACGATTTACCCTGTGAGTTGCATAATCCGCTAGCTGCTAGATGAACTGATGGTCTTATCCGCTTGCCACCATTCCTAAATAGCTCAATAATTAGATTATCCAACAACTCAACATTAGTTAGAAACATTGAGCTGAGCAACCCCTCTACATCAGATAGGGCACTAGCTAGCATCTACTTTATAAGCTCTTCAGCTATTTGAATAGCGTTTGTAGCCGCACCTTTGCGCAGTTGGTCACCTGACACCCATAATGAAAGCCCATTTTCAAATGACAGGTCCTCACGAATACGCCCCACGTGGCATAAATCTTGCCCTGCTGCAAATAGTGGCATAGGGTATGACCTTTTGTCAGGCTCATCTACCAGTTTTACGCCTGGGGCTTTTGATAGAAGCTCACGAGCTTTACTTGCGGTAATTTTGCTAGCAGTTTCTATCGTAATCGCCTCCGAATGTGCCGATAACACAGGCACACGCACACAGGTTGCACTGACTTTCACATTATCATCGTGCAACATCTTGCGCGTTTCGTTATACATCTTCATCTCTTCTTTCGTATAGCCATTGTCAGTGAATACGTCCACATGCGGTATCACATTAAAGAGCAACTGGTGCGCAAATGCTGATACTGCCAGTGGTTTGCCGCTAGCCCACGCCTTAGCTTGGTCTGTCAGCTCCTGCATAGCCTTTGCACCTGCACCAGAGGCTGACTGATATGACGATACTATTACACGCGTGATTTTCGCATAGTCATAAAGCGGCTTTAGTGCTACCAGCATAATAATGGTGGTGCAGTTGGGGTTTGCTATAATGCCCTTGTGTGTGAATATATCCTGCGGGTTCACCTCAGGCACAACAAGTGGCACGTCCTTATCCATACGGAAAGCAGACGAGTTATCAACCACCACAGCACCCGCCTTTACCGCACTAGGGGCGAACTCAACACTGCGTGAAGCACCAGCGGAAAACAGCGCGATGTCTATATCCTTGAAACTATCGTGTCTAAGCTCCTCAATTGGATAGTCTTTGCCAGCATAAGTTACGTTCTTACCAACGGAGCGTGCGCTTGCAAGTGGCAATAACTTCGCAATAGGAAAGTTGCGTTCAGCTAGAACATTCAGGAACGTTTCGCCTACGGCACCTGTAGCACCGACTATAGCAACGTTGTAAGCAGATTTTTTAGTCATAATTCGCCCCGCAATGTAAATTTATGGCTGAATATTACAAAATAAACGCAGCTTATGCAAGTAAAAAATATATAGCACCCTGTCGCGACAGCAATGCTGTTGATTGGAAAGTAAGCAATACATATAGGAAGTGTTGACATATTATCAGCTTGCCGTATAATGGACTCTTATAATATTGTAATTTTTAGGAGAACTTGGTATGAGCGCAGAGAGGAAAATCGCTAGTATCGACGGAAACACCGCCGCTGCACACGTGGCGCACGCATTGAGCGAAGTTATCGCTATATACCCTATTACGCCATCATCTGTGATGGGTGAAATTTCAGATGAAAAGTCCGCACGTGGCGAAAAGAACATCTGGGGTTTTGTGCCTAACGTTGTTGAGATGCAGTCAGAGGCTGGTGCTGCTGGTGCTGTGCATGGCTCACTGCTGGCTGGCTCACTAACAACCACCTTTACAGCCTCTCAGGGCTTACTACTAATGATACCTGTTATGTATAAGGTAGCAGGGGAGTGCACGTCTACGGTGTTCCACGTGAGCGCACGTGCACTGGCTACACAGGCATTATCAATATTTGGCGACCATTCAGACGTTATGGCTACTAGGCAGACAGGTTGGATTATGCTGGCATCTAATAACCCCCAAGAGGTTATGGATATGGCACTTATCAGCCATGTGGTAACCCTGAAAGCACAGTTGCCAGTGTTGCACTTCTTTGACGGGTTCCGCACTTCGCACGAGGTCGCTATGGTAGAGGAACTAACAACAGACGATATGCGCTCTATGATAGACGACAAACTCGTTCAAGCGCACCGTTCAAGGGCACTATCCCCTGACAGACCAAGTATTAAAGGGACGGCGCACAACCCTGACGTGTATTTTCAAGCACGTGAATCGGCAAATAAACTATATAACAGCGTCTACGACATAGTTGAGGATACTATGGCAGAGTTTGCTAAGTTGACTGGCAGAACATACCACGCTATAGACTATGTGGGTGTCGCTGATGCAACGGACGTTTTAATAATTATCGGTTCGGGTGCTGATGTAGCTGATGAAACCGTTGTTGCACTAAATGCTGAAGGCAATAAATATGGCGTTCTGAAAGTGCACTTATTCCAACCATTCTCAATAGAGGCGTTAGTAAAAGTTTTGCCCGCTAGCGTTCAACGTATAGCTGTATTAGACCGCACTAAGGAGCCGGGTAGTGTAGGCGAACCACTATATCAGACTATCCGCACAGCATTGGGAGAGGCAATAGATGCTGGCATGTATAAAGGCAACTATCCCGTTGTGGTAGGTGGACGCTACGGAATAGGCTCTAAAGATTTCGTCCCTGCTATGGTAAAGGGTGTTTTTGATAACTTGAATAGCACAAACCCTATCCGTAGCTTTACTGTGGGGATAGACGATGACGTGACGCATCGTAGCATTAAGTGGGATGCAGACTGGTCGCCCGTGCAAGAGGGCGTGTTTAATGCCATGTTTTACGGACTTGGCGCAGACGGCACGGTCGGTGCCAATAAGAACACGGCAAAGATTATCACGGACGAAACGGGCAAGAACGTTCAAGCCTATTTCGTCTATGATTCAAAGAAGTCTGGCTCCATGACGACATCACACGTGCGTTTTGGAGACCGGCAGATAAAAAGCTCTTACCTTATCCAACGTGCTGATTTTATCGCCTGTCATAAGTTTAGTTTCCTGCATAGCTATAATATACTGGGCAAATTAAAGCGTGGTGGCACATTTTTGCTAAATAGCACGCATAAAGCATCTGAAGTGTGGAATGCACTGCCTGATAATGTAAAACAACAGATTATTGCGGCTAACGCACACTTTTACGTGATAGATGCGCAGAGTATAGCCGAAAGTATTGGACTTGGTAGCCGTGTCAATATGATATTGCAAGCGGCGTTCTTCAAAATCAGCGGGATTATCCCCGTAGAGCAAGCAAAAAAGGCTATACATAAAGCGATAGATAAGACTTATGGCAAGTATGGCGATAAGATAGTTGCTATGAATGCTAGTGCTATGAGTGCAGGCTTTGAAAATGTTGAGTTGGTAAGGTATCAAGGCTACGAAGAATCGCCTGCCGCTGGTGCCGTCAAGGTTATTCCATTTGAGCCGTCTAATCGTTGCATTACCACAAAGGGCGCATCTACATTTGTTAAAGATACTATCGGCTTACTTGTTGCTAATGAGGGGGACAGAGCGAAGGTATCGCAGATACCTATGGACGGCACTTGGCCAATAAATACCGCCCGATACGAAAAACGCAATGTTGCTACGCACACTCCAGTATGGGAGGCTGACAAGTGTATCCAGTGCGGAATATGCTCGTTTGTGTGTCCGCATTCGGCGATTAGGTTAAAGGTGTATGACAAATCGGCATTAAAAGGTGCACCCGCTACATTTAAGAGTGCAAATGCGAACGGCAAAGAGTTTGAGGGGTTAGCGGCAACTGTTCAGGTAGCTGTGGAAGATTGCACAGGCTGTTCCGCTTGCGTGAATAGCTGCCCCGTAAAGGATAAGCAAGACCCGACTAGAAAAGCCATAAATATGTCCCCACAAGAGCCACTTGTGGCTACCGAGCGGGAAAACTTTGAGTTTTTCCTAAATATCCCAGAGTTGTCAGTTGACAAATACAACAAATCTACGCTAAAAGGCGCACAGCTTGCACCGCACAACTTTGAGTTTTCTGGTGCTTGTGCGGGTTGCGGTGAGACGCCATACCTGAAACTATTAACGCAGTTGTTTGGCGACAGGTTGCTGATTGCAAATGCGACTGGCTGTTCGTCTATTTATGGTGGCAATTTGCCGACTACGCCCTACTGCACACGTCAGGACGGCAGGGGTCCTGCATGGGCGAACTCGCTATTTGAGGACGGTGCAGAGTTTGGCTTTGGGATAAAGCTTGCCACTACACAACAGACCGCATTTGCTAGGCAATTATTAGAAAAGTTAGCTGGCAGTTTGGATAAGTCGCTTGCTGACAAAGTCATAAATGCTAAACCGAGCACTCAAGGGGAGATAGAGGCACTTAGGGCTGATATTAACGCACTAAAGGCTAGTGCTAGCAAGTTATCCACCGATGATGCGG
>BNUJ01000095.1 GCA_025997275.1 Deferribacterales bacterium | reverse complement strand
TCGCTATCTACACTAATAACCTTATCTCCATAAGCTATGCCACACTCTTCAGCAACCGTTTCTGCTACTCAAGTGATAACAATAAAGAGCAGTTGAAAGCGAAAGATTTGCTCGCAGTGGCTAAAACGGTTGCTGAAGAGTGTGGCATAGCTTATGGAGATAAGGTTATTAGTGTAGATAGCGATACTAGTGCTAGGATGCAGGCGAGAGGGACATCTGGCAAAATGTCTGAGCACATAATATAGGGTATATACAGACGTGATGGGTAGTTTTTCCCCGTATTCAAGGCAGTGTATAGATGATGATGATATTTCTGCAGTTGCACAGGCGTTGCGCGGGGACATTATCACAGGCGGTTGCTTGGTCAGCCAGTTTGAGGCTGATTTCGCCGCACGAATTGGGGCAAAATACGCTGTAGCAGTAGCAAACGGCACAGCAGCTCTCCATATAGCATATATGGCGGCAGGTTTAGTCAAGGGCGATTCTATTATTACTACCCCGCTGACCTTTGCCGCTACCGCTAACGCTGCTATTTACTGTGGTGCAAAGCCACTATTCGCCGATATAAATAGCACAGGCAATATTGAGCCTAGCGATATTTGCAGGGTTGCAAAAGAAAACTCTAACAACAATATAGCCATTATAGCTCCCGTCCACTTTGGCGGACAACCGTCTGATTTGGAGCGTATTAGTGAGATTGCTAGTGAATGTAAAGCTATGGTTATAGAGGATGCCTGTCATGCGCTTGGTGCGCTCTATAAGGGCAGTTTAATCGGTGCTTGTAAATATAGTGCAATGACGGTTTTTAGTTTCCATCCTGTCAAGCATATCACGACTGGCGAGGGTGGGATGGTTACCACTAATGACCCTCATCTCTATGAGCGACTGAAGTTATTGCGTTCGCATGGCATTAAGGCGGGAGAAAGTTGGCAACGTGATATGGTGCTACTGGGCTATAACTATCGTCTGCCTGATATAAATTGTGCATTAGGGATTAGTCAATTAAAGAAGCTAGACTGGTTTTTAGAGAGGCGCAGGCATATTGCGGCGTTGTATGACGAACTATTAAAAGGCAATGAATGTTTGCAGCCGCTGGTTGTCTCTAGTGATGTATTTCACTCCTATCATTTATATCCTGTTCTGCTGAGAGCGGGAACGGATAGGGATAATGTTCTAAAAACTGCTTTCCGTGCTGGCATAGGCTTGCAAGTGCATTATTCGCTAGTCTATAACCATAGCTATTATCGTGAAAACTATCCACAGAACCCACTACCCATTGCAGAGGACTACGCGGAACGAATTGTCAGTCTACCAATCTACCCGCAACTGACGGATGAGGGGGTAAAGGGAATTGTATCAACTCTGTCAGCTTGACAAAGAACCGCCTTTATTATAGTATTTCACTATGAAACAACTTGAAACGAACCGCATAGAATATAAGCTGAAGTTGACTGATGACCTTGAAAAAGAGGCAGTATCCTTTCTGAATGCTGGTGGCGGAGACATATATTTTGGTATAGCCAACGACGGGGCAGTTGTTGGCATAGACAAGCCAGACGAAGTGCAACAAAAGATTAAAAATCGCCTTATCAACAACGTTCGTCCCAGCATTATGGGTTTGTTTGATATTTTAACAGAGGAGCGAGACGGAAAAACGGTTGTAGTCGCTAATTTAGCTGGCGGAACGCAAACCCCATATTATATTAGGCAAAAGGGACGTTCAGAATCGGGCTGTTTTATCCGTATTGGCAGTTCGGCACAGCCAATGGACGAGAGCTTGATTGACCAGCTAATGGCACATAGACACCCAACGTCATTAACAACCACGCAATCAATACGACAAGACCTCACCTTTAATCAGCTAAAGATATTCTACGAAGGGAAGGGATTGGCACTAAACAATAATTTTGCTAAATCGTTAGACTTTTTAACTCCAGAGGGAAAGTATAACCAGTTTGCCCTTATGTTCGCTGATGAAAATAGTTATTCTATCCGTGTTGCCAAGTGGTGGGGAACAGATAGGCTAGACCTGCGCGAAAATGAAGAATATGGCTACTGCTCCATAGTGAAAGCGATGCAAATGGTGCTTGATAAGTTTGAACTTGAAAATGTCACGCAGGCACGAAAGGTAGGTATTGGAGCGCGTCAAGAAAAGCGGATTGTTGACAATAAGAGCCTACGCGAGGCAATTATCAATGCTTTTGCACACAACGATTACGCTGAAAATGGTGACACGCCTATTTTTGAGATTTTTGAAGACCGCTTTGAGATAACAACCTACGGTGGACTAGTAAAGGGCTTGAGCAAGGAAGAATTTTTTAGTGGCGTTTCACGTCCGCGCAACCGCGAAATCATGCGCATATTCAAAGACCTTGATTTTGTAGAGCGTTTAGGTTCAGGAATGCCGTATATCGTTAAGAACTATGGGCGTGATGCGTTTAAGTTCACGAACTCTGTCATCAGGTTTGCTTTACCATTTGACCGCTCTGTGGATGAAGATGAGGGTGAAAAGCTAGAAAGCGAGGTAAAAGGTAGGGTGAAAAGTAGGGTGAAAAGTAGGGTGAAAAGTAGGGTGAAAATATTAACGCTTATGCGAAAGAATCCTGTAATAACGGTCAAGGAAATGGCTGAAGCACTAGAACTAAGCCTAAAAACAATTGAAAAACACATAAAATCTTTACGAGATGACAATAAAATACGCCGTGTTGGACCAGATAACGGCGGACACTGGGAAGTAGTTAAATAAAATCAGTCAAAATAGGGCTAGACACACTGCTTAACATCGCTAATGGTCTAAATATACCTGTTGACTTCATCCCAACCCCGCAAACCCTCCCCGTTCTAGCAGGTGGTAAGCTACTATTCCTGTGCTGGTGGCTAGGTTTAGGCTACGGGTATCGGGTAGCATTGGTATCCTATATAGTTGAGCAGAGTATTTTTCATAGACCCGCTCGGGGAAGCCTGTCCCTTCGTTACCAAATACTATAGAATTTATATTCAAGGGCATTGCGATATAGTTTTGCTGTCCGTGTGTGCTGATAAATGCAAAGGTGTCATCTATCAGCGGATAAAACTCGGCTAGCGTGTCTATGCGGCGCAGTTTTACGTGTTGCCAATAGTCCATGCCAGCTCTGCGAGTATATTTATCAGTGAGAGAAAAGCCTAGTCTGCCAACTAGCCATAGTTCCGCTCCGATAGCCACTGACAAGCGTGCAATGTTGCCAGTGTTCTGCGGTATCTCAGGTTCTAACAATATAATGTTCATAATCGTGAATAATACGCTTATTAGCGGACAAGTTTGCTGTTTATATACGCATCTACAGCGTCTAACTTGCTCCTGTTAGCTAGCCCGTCCATATCAGCCCGTTGGTATGGGATTTTCAGCTCTATCAGTATCTCTACTACTTTGCTCACGTTTATAGGTCGCTCTGCTAGATAGCTGTATTTTGACATAGTGGCAAGCCTCCCTGCGCTTAATGATAGGTCGGGTGCGCTGTCAACAGGCTCATTTGTTCGTGCGGCAAAGACCGAACGCGCTACGTCCCCTACGCTAGACACTACATAGCGTGAATAGGCTGATTGATTGTGACAGTTAGCACAGCCCTCCTGCTGATAAACTACGCTACCCGCAAGCTCTAGTGCAGATTGTTGCGCTGACACCTGCGGATTAGCGGTAAAGGTCGGCAGATATAGCAGGCAGAATAGTAGCATTACAGCAACTATCGCGCCAACAAAGAGCAAGCCGCGTGTCATCGGTTCAATGTTCATCTAGCCCCCCTTACCTTCCTTTCTAGGTATCAGTAGCGTTCTTATGATGTTATATGTAAATAGCAATGCGCCTATCGCATAGACGAGTTGCCCTGTCCGCTCTATTATCAGCGGTATTTGCACGGCAGGGACAATATCTTGCCACGTCCACATCAGCGTAGCACCATCCACCCAGCGCATATCCAGCATTGTCCGCTTTATAATAGTCGCTGTAAAACTTGCTATACTTGTTATTGTCAACCCTATCAGCATTAAATTCAACTGCAGACGCATAAGTCGCCCGCTGTATAGATAGACGTTGTATAGTTTGGGTATTAGGTAGTAAATACAAGCATATATGGCAAAACCTACAAATCCCATATAGCCTAGTGTGTTGTTCCAGACGGGCAGTAAGCTTCCTATAGCATAGCAGATGACGCTCACTAGGAAGAATTTCAGCAGTGTTTTGTCATACGCTCTCTGCCAGTAGCGATATATGGTGGTTAGCAGATTAGTGGCGACAGCTAGTGTGGCGGGTATTGCGATAAAGAAAAGGTTAGGCAGATATGCTAGTGCCCGTGCACTGTTAAGCATATAGCAGATGGAAATCGCCACGTAGGACAACAGTGCGAACCGCAAATGAAGCATTGGCGCGCCGATAGACAGTGGCAAGTAGTAGTATAGTAGGGCGATGACGGGCATTGTAACTATTAAATGTGGCACGTCCCGCATATAAACCGCTATGTCAACAAATAATGTTGTAGGCAATGTATAGCTAACCAATATATACAGCACAGCAGGCGTTATGATTGCGGTTATTAAGTATAGGGTGGATAGATAAGGCAGTTTAGCTCGCCATTCTAGCAACGGGATAGCGTTCAGCGCATAGATTAGCCATACAACTGGAGCTAGTTTTATTGGGATACCACCGATTACGCTAGACATGAGGGAATCAACCCCTGCAACCTCCGATACGACCAAAGTGGCGATTGCAATGTTAAATACCCACAACTGCACCACCGTGAGTACTGAAAAGTCTAGCTCTTGGCGCATCAAACCCGTGAGCGTATAGTATGATAGCCCCAAAATTGCGTTCATTGTGAAACCGAATAATAATATCCCCGCAAGTGTCGGCAGAAATGGTGCTAACAGGCAGGCGGGAACGAACCACACGAGCGAGGCTACTATGAAACATATTATAGTGCGCCTATCTTCCACGATAATACCTATAATACGCCGAACAAGCACCTTCTGATGATACCATACAGGGACCAAATGCACTCTCTGGGCTACACCCCTTGCCAAATAGACGGATTTCTCTGCCCAGGCAATGTTACAATCATCACAGGAACGCACATCTACGAGCCTATTATTAAGGCTAGCAAGGCGGCAGTAGTAGTGGGGTTTGAGTCGACAGATATACTAGGTTCTATATTGACAATAATAGGACAAGTTAATTCGGGCGATTTTCAACTAATCAACAACTACACCCGTGCAGCTAAAAATGAAGGAAACATCAGAGCACGTGAGCTGACTGCCAGTGTCTTTACCCCGACTGATGCAGTCTGGCGCGGGTTTGGACGGCTAAC
>BNUJ01000094.1 GCA_025997275.1 Deferribacterales bacterium | reverse complement strand
GCTACTGTTATCAATGTTAATATTAGTGGCTGATGTGTATTTATATGTTAATGTCTTACTATAGGTTGCGCCCGTTACAGCATCTGTAAAGGTTGCATTAATTGTGCCAGCATTGCTTATAACGTTATTGACGTCTTCGTTAAATTCCATCGCTAAATACCCGTTCACCCCTGCTGGGATTGTGGCACCTGTGAAACTGTAAACATTACTATGATTAATACCAGTGCCATATGCAGCTATCTTTATACTTGCCATACCAATAGCAGTTCCCGCAGCAAACGTCATAGTCGCATCGTTGACTGCGGACACATCGCCTGTGGCATTGAAGTTCTTGAACCCGCTGGTATTAGAAACGGCTGCTACCATATCGTGTGATAATGACATAACATTTGTCTTATACACAGCATTCTGTCCGGGCTCTACATTAAACGTCAGTTTGTAGTTCCCTTCGGCAGGCGCACCCCTGAATATAACATCCACATCTCTGCTACTTGATGAGTATAAGCCAGCAGCTGAACCTGATAATAACTTTTTAGTATTAAACTCCGTTGCGTTTGATACCCTGTTAATTTCTGCCTTGAGCTGGTCAAACTCTTTTTGCAGCTCTCGTCTATCGCCTGCAGTATAGGTGCCATTGCCCGCCTGATTTGCAAGCTCACGCATGCGTTGCAGCATATCGCCGATGACTTCCATGCCACCCTCTGCTGTTTGTAAAAACGAAACAGCGTCCTGCGCATTGTTTGCAGCCTTAGTCAACGCACTAATCTGTGTCCGCAACTTCTCCGATATGGCTAATCCTGAAGCATCGTCTGACGCATGGTTTATGCGCAACCCTGACGACAGTCGTTCTATTGACTTGCCAAGCGTGTTGTTGGCAGACTCAAGATTCTTCTGCGCCACAGAAGACCATACATTAGTGTAAATAGAGAGAGCCATAATACCTCCATGCCGAGCTAGCGACAACTGGAGGTTGGCACTCTGCCAATAACGATACCAGTTATCCGTAACCCTAAAGCCCCAAGATTAAATAAGTTCCCTTTACGCATAGTCTATCTTTGGGCAGATATACCAGCAGGAACAATAACTAAACCTTAAAGCATAACGCATTCATTATCCTAAAATGCGCAAGCTAGATAAAAATAAAAAGCCGACTAATACCATAAACGCCAAATGGCGAACGGTTAATAGTCGGCTTAATTATCTTAATACCTAACTTAATTGTAGGTATCTTATACCATAAAATGGGGTGTTTGTCAAGACAAAACTGAGAAACAAGAATAACAAAAATATAAAATGTCAATATTTATTCTGCAGTATTGCCGTTGGGGGTAGCAGGTGGGCGGGAACGCCGTCAGTATAGTATGGCGTCACTTCACCCTGCACTAGTGGACGCACGTATTTTAGAAAATCATCCGTTACGCCCAGCTTATCAGCAGTCACCCAGCTAGCTGGTATTTTGCGCTCAGCATTCGCCACCTGTCCTACGTCCACAAGTTCGGGCACCATTAGATATGGGTCATCACATATACGTTTCAAGCTCACCATCTTGCCTGTATGCCCATCGTAGGCTGCCCTTACCGCCACGCCCCCTACTTGATACGCCTCAGTTACGTCAACACGGCTTGCAATGTGCGTTGCACAACGTTGCAGTGTGGAGAACTCTATATAACGCGTCTTGCAGTTGAGTTTCTGTGCTAATACGCCTGATAGGTATTGCGCTGTGCCGCTCAGGTTGCGGTGTCCGAACGAATCTACGTATTTTGCTGTATTTGCTATATCGCACACATATCGTCCGTCAGCCACGCGAATTCCTTCAGATATAGCGATTACGACTGATTTATATTGTTTTTGCAATTTGTTCACGCTATCGACGAACCAGTCAAAATCAAAATCTACCTCTGGCAGGCAGAGCATGCTAGCACCTTCGGAGTTGTAGCCACCAGCTAGTGCGGCGGATGCCGTGAGCCAGCCCGCATCACGCCCCATTATCTCTAGCACGGTCACGCTGTTTTGGTCATAAACAAATGCGTCCCGCACCACTTCTTTAACAGTGGCGGCTATGTATTTAGCAGCTGATGCAAAGCCGGGTGTATGGTCGGTGTTGACTACGTCGTTATCTATCGTCTTGGGTATCCCCACAAAACGAATATCGCTATTGACAAGCTCTGCATGTTTGCTGAGTTTATCAATGGTATCCATACTATCATTGCCACCGATGTAGAAGAAATAGCCTACATCAAGTTTTTTTAGTATATCAAATAGTTGTTTGTAGGAATCGGACGAGGTGTCAACAGCGGGCAACTTGAATCGGCAGCTACCGAGATATGCCGATGGGGTGCGTTTTAGTAGCTCTACATGGAGTGGCGTTTGCAGAACATCGTATAGGTCAATGTATTTTTCTTGCAACAGCCCTTGTATGCCGTGCAGCATACCATACACGTGTTTTGCTCCGCGCGCCTGAGCAGCCTCAAATGCACCCGCAAGGCTAGCGTTGATGACGGACGTAGGTCCGCCAGATTGCCCTATTATAACGGATTTTGACATACAACACCTCCAACTATACTTAATTGAACTTATATCTTTCGCTAGTTTAGCACAATGTTATAAAATGTGCTAGAAAAATTAGCTCTTAATTTATAGTGTATCTGCACACATACAAAAGCTCTTTAATTCGTTTTTTCGTCCCACTTGTGCCATTGTTGTTGCTTTTGAACCTCGCATAGTCAAACTCTATAAGTTCTACCTGCCCATATTTGCTCAATGTTTGGGCAATCTCCGCTTGCGACATAATGCCTTCGCTGTTGTAGCTTAGCAGCAAGTATTTATACTTTGCATTTTTTGCTATATAGTCAAGCTCTTTAATGGCTGTGTTCTTATTGCAAAATGCGGACTTTTGCCCATTATAGTTCCTCATCCCTGTTACCCCGTGAATAGCTGGATTGTCATATCTAGCAATAGTTTCTATTAAATGATAGTTTGGGGCGTATTGTCGCTCATTGTAGGGCGGGTCTAGGTATAGCACATCTACGTCTATATTATGGACAAGGTTTGTGCTGTTTGCGTTAAACACCTCATTGTTTTCGCTATTAAATATAAGTTCTATAGGTTTCAAGACAAATGGTCTTAGTGCCCGCTTATCCCACTTCTTCTGAAATGCCGCATAGACGCCTGCCACGTTGGAAAAGAAAGACACGCTTTCTATTAGGCAAGCCAACAAGATAAAATATTCTGCCTCTGTCAACAAATTGGCTATTCTCCATCCTTCTATTTGTGTTCTAATGGCATCTATTTTTTGAGCATTCCCGTCTGAAAAATACATCCTTGCTTGTGGCAGGTGAGACGTCCCACCTACAGAGTAGTTTTGATATATAAAACCAGCTACGGGTGGCACTTGGTTCAAGTAGGCTAAGACGTCATCTAACGGGGAGTTTATTATATAGTTTGACTTATTCGCTAGCGTTGATATAACTTTTTCAAAGCTAGGTTCTGTGTTATTTTTAATATAAGCATACTGTAAGCAGTATGAAAAATAGAGTAAATCAGATGAGTGAACCCTATAGTTTAACCGCTTAAAAAAACGAGCCACGCTTGCCGTTCCAGCAAAAAAGTCAAAAAACGACTTGCCAACGACACCGTGCTGTTGCAGGGCATAGAACAGCCTGTCAAGCAGGTTTTCTTTGTTGCCAATAAATCTCATCGTATCCCTGCTCGGGGTTATAATTTGTAATCAAAACCTCTTGAGTTGCTTGTTTATCTCTATTCTTTGTATGGTAGCTAGAATTGGAATATTCCATTTTAATCTCATTTACCACGTAGTGTTTGTTGTCAGCAAGCCAGTCATAGAGCATTTCGTTCTCTCTCCCTTTATGTCTCAACACATTTGACAGAGCGAACTTTATGCCGTTCATATCAAGCCCGTCTAGCTTGTCAAGCAGTAAAGCCTCTTCTTTCCGTCCCCAGCCTGTAAAACCTCGCTTGCCGTCATTGTATGTGCCAGTTGTTATTAGATATGGCGGGTCGGCATATACAAAATCATCTTTACCAAGCGAGGATAGGTCAAAGTCTGTGAAGTTATGCGTGTAAAACTCTACATTTGAGCTTTTTAGCTTGTTTATGAACGTCTTTAAGTTGGACGCCATAGTGCTGTTAAAACAGCTCCGCTCTCTGCCAAATGGATTATTAAACTCGTGGTTATTATTAAACCTTATCTGGTGGTTGAACGAATATGCCACCAGCACAAATAAATCTAGCGGGTTCTTTTCACTATTGTATAGTGAACGCAATGCCTTATATCCGTTTTCATTAGTAAGCGATAGCGAGAACATGCTAATTCTGCCGTAAATATGTTCTAATACTTGCTTAATAGGTGTTTTTTTTAATGCCTTATAAAAGTCCACTAAATAGCTTAGGTTATCGTTCAATGCCAGTTTTTTAGCGGGTATGTTCAAGGCTACGTTTCCGCCACCAACGAACAGGTCAACAAAGCAGTTTATCTCACGGGGGAATAACGGCGCAATTTGCGACAGTATCCTTTGCTTGCCGCCTATGTAGTTAAGGGGGGATTTTATAAAATTATCCATCCCTTATCTCCAAAAGTCCAATAAATTCTTAATAGCCTCTTTGAAAAGGCTGGGAGCTTTCACTCCTAGCACTAAATTGCCATTTTTATTTAGTAAAAAACCAACCTCTATCTCTATAACTTCTTTCTCTTTCCCTCCGTATAGAACAACGCTACGGATTATCTTATACTTTGGATAATATTTTTTTATATAGTCCTTTTCTATGGCATCGTATCCACCCAGCTCCTCTATCCCCTTTTGACGAAATTGGTATCTTTTGCCCTCAATATTTATAATCTCGCTACGTCCGAAGTCAATGAGTATTAAATCGGGAATTGCTATAATTTGGCTCTTATCCCCCGCCTTATACTTTACCCTATCTTGATATTTTTCAAGGGGGATATGCTTGCCCTCTGCGGTCAAAAAGTAGCCCTTTTCACTGCCAGCGTGGTTTTCAAATATAGAGTAGCCTTTTGTGAAACTTTCAACTACCGTGTGTATAAAGATAGTGCCTAGCTTTTCTCCCTCTGTCTCGTAGTGCCAATAGTATTCTCTTACTTCGCCTTGTGGCATAGTCAAACCGTCTAGCTTTATATTTAATCTATTAGCTATTAGAACGAACTTACTACTTTTAGCTGTGTCATTCTTATTTTCAAAGTGCCGTTGTTCTAGCCCGTGCATAGTGATTACAATGTTCTTTTGCCAGCCTAGCTTGCGAATAGTGGCAGCAATAAGGCTTATCGCACCTATATTTGGGTCGTGCGATAGGGTATCGTTTTTAACTAGCTTACCAGATACCTCTATTCTGTTAGCTTTC
>BNUJ01000093.1 GCA_025997275.1 Deferribacterales bacterium | reverse complement strand
TTCTTCATAGCCCGAAAATAGCGAGTTCAGAATACCCGTGCCCTTTGTGTCAGTCATAAAGTCATTGCCATAGCCTATTAAACCGCGACTTGGTATGCTGAACTCTGCCCGAACCCTGCCTGTGCCTTTATTTACAAGGTTCGTCATGCGCCCCTTGCGTATGGATAGCTTTTCCGTCACTACGCCTAAGAATGTTTCCTCACAGTCTATATAAACTTGCTCTATCGGCTCTAATATTTTGCCATTTTCTTTGCGGAATATTACCTCAGGTCTGCCAGCTGACAGCTCAAAACCTTCGCGGCGCATAGTTTCTATCAATATTGCCAGCTGAAACTCCCCGCGTCCCTTAACTATAAACTCATCGTTTGAGAAGTCTTCCACTTGGATAGCTACATTGCGCAATGTTTCTTTATGCAGGCGTTCCCTAATGCGAGCTGCCTGAACCCATTTCCCTTCTTTGCCAGCAAGCGGAGACGTGTTTGCGCTGAACCGCATAGCGACTGTAGGCTCATCTACTCGCAGACGCGGTAGCACAACAGGTTTTTCTGATGTTGTGATAGTATCGCCGATAAACACGTCATCTATACCTGACAATATCGCTATATCGCCCGCAGAAACTGAACCAGTTTCCTTTATGGTAAGCCCGTCATAGACCTGCAGTTTTGATATGCGAACGCTTTTATTTTCTCCGTTCTCATCTACGCGTATCAGTTTGTCATTGCTTTCTACCTTGCCAGAATGAACCTTGCCGATTGCAAGCCTGCCTAGATAGTCTGAATAGCCTAAGTCGCTTACTAGCATTGAGAAAGGCGCGCTGTCGTCAACGGTAGGAGCGGGTATTTCCGCCAATATTTTGTCAAACAGCGGTGTCAGGTTTTTACGCTCATCTTCCTGCTGTTCCATAGCTACGCCATCTCTGCCTATAGCATATAGGAGCGGGAAGTCCAGCTGGTCTTCGGTAGCATCAAGGTCTATGAATAGGTCTAGTATCTCGTCCAGCACCTCGCTGACCCGTGCATCTTTGCGGTCTATCTTGTTTATAACTACTATTATACACAAGCCTCGTTCCAGTGCTTTTTTTAGCACAAAACGCGTCTGAGGTAGCGGACCCTCAGAGCTGTCAACCAGCAGAATTGCTCCATCTACCATAGATAGTGCGCGTTCAACCTCTCCGCCAAAGTCGGCATGACCAGGTGTGTCAACTATGTTTATACGCACGTTTTTATACGTCACGGCGCAGTTTTTTGCGGCAATCGTTATACCGCGTTCACGCTCTAAGTCCATATTATCCATAACACGTTCTTGCAAGCTCTGATTATCCCGCAGGATAGAGCCTTGCTTAAACATTGCATCCACCAATGTAGTCTTGCCGTGGTCAACGTGGGCGATTATTGCGATATTACGCAAATTTTCATTTTTCACTTGTTTGCTCTCCATTCATAAAATTTTTATAGTAATCTGCAAGTTTTGAGAAAGTCTCTTCGCTTATTGTATGCTCTATAGAACAGGCGTCCTGTTCCGCTATCTTTTCTGATATGCCTAGTTTGATAAAAAAACTTGTCAGCGTCTCATGCCGTTCAAATATATGCATAGCAAGTTGAATGCCCGATTCAGTCATCTCAATATTGCCATAAGGCTCTTGTTTCACAAGTCCGCGCTGTTTTAAGAGCCTTATAGCATTATTTACAGAGGGCATACGCACGTTCATAGTGCGCGACAGGTCTTTCACGCGCACATTCCCCGCGCTTTTTTGTTCCATATAGATATGCTCCAAATAGTCTTCTAAACTAGGGGAGATAGCGTTAATAGACACGCTGGATTCCGTCATAGGGTAAAATCAGGGTTTAACGTCACTTTATAACGTTTGCGCAACCCTGCCAAAAAGTCTTTCATAACCTCTTCTTGCTTAACACCCGTCAAATATTGGACTAGCGCAGGTTTTTCCTCGTCAAGAGCTTTCATATTAGGTGCTTTAACGCTGTCAACCTTTGCCACATATATACGTCCAGTTTGTTGGACAGGATAGCGGATGATTTCTCCGACCGGACGGGCTATGACTGCACTTAAAAAGCCGTCGTTAGCCTGCAGTTTAGCGGTGTCTGTCTGCCGCACGTTAGATATTGTCTGAGATTTTGCTTTGAGCTTGCCCGCAAGCACGTTGAAGTCATCAGCTTGCGCAGTGACCGCAATCATATTACTAAAGGCTACTGCTTCCGTCCAGTCGTTAACGGCTCGTTTATAAACCTGCTTTAGCTCTGGCAATGCACTAGGCACCTTGTCAAACATTTCATATAGATACACTCTGCCGCCTACGTCCATTAGCGGGGACACGTCAGTCTTTTCCATGCCAAACAGTGTGCGTTCCAGTTCAGCATCTTGCTTAAAGAATGCGCTTTTATCATCTTGGGAGAGCATTTCGGTGAGTGCCACTTTGAATGCATCTGGGTTTTTCTCAATATATGCCGTTATATTGCCCGCATTAGTAATATCGCGTGATAGACCATATATATGGTTGCGGAACGCCGACTGCTTTGCCGCTACCTCCATTTCCTTTAATAGCTGTGGTTTTGCCCGCTCAAATGGTGTCACCTTGCGCTCTGCGGACGTAAAACGAGATATTTCTGCAGTATATTTAGCCCGCAACTCGTTCTCACTGGGCGCGACGAACTTAAACGGAAAGCTGTCTACGTTAAAGCTGATATATTTCAGCTTTATACGTGCGGGCTGTCTATACTGCTCAATGTTTTCTTGAAAGTATTTATTTAGTGCATCATCATCTATATGTGCAGGTTTATATGCTTCGCTCGTTAGGGTAAAGTATGAGATATTATGGTTAGTTTGGCGATATTTGTATTCTTCCACTACCTCCCGTTCCGTTACAGCCACAGAGCCAGCTACGAGCATACGCAACTTGTTCACAGTAATCTGCTGGCGCACCTGTTCCTCATACGTGGTTGGCGTCAGCCCTTGTGAGGCAAGAATTTGCTGATATATGTTGATGTCAAACTGCCCGTCATTTTGGAAGTATAGTTGATTAGTAATAAAGCCTATCACCTCGCCATTGCTGATTGGCAGTTTCAGCCGCGCCGCCTCTAACAGCAATAGATGGTTGTCTATAAGCGTATTTAAGATATTCTGCCCCAGTAGCTTGTCGTTTTCTAACAGGGTATCAGCCTGTGCGCCGAAATATGCTTTCATCTGGGCTTTTACCTGCTCTGATGCCGTTTGATATTCGTTCACGGTGACTACGTCATCGCCTATGCGGGCAACGTAGCTGATGCGAGAGCTGTCGTCTCCCATGCCCCATACAAAAAATATTGTGGCTAGGAATGCTATTATTACAAGCCACAGGAGTATGTTTAGGAATTTACCCTTCTTGCGCATAGCTGTGAGCATAAATTGTTGTAGCTCCTTAAAATAAAAATTGGTCAGAGGTATCTAGCACCCAGACTAGCAGATTACCGTTGCTGCCTTCCGACCCTGGCGGGGTTCACCCGCAGTCTGCCGCAGATGCCATCTGACCAACCTGAATACTAGCAGAGGTGTAAATATTTGTCAAGACTAGTATGGGCGACTATCGTTTATTACTTAGGGCATTGTATAGCTCAATTGGCATTGTTGTCTAGTATAATGTGGGATACTATAATAAAAATAGGAGAGTTGTCAAAGTTGGTTTTGTGTTTATTAAAAACGCAGTGTAGCCATTATATTGTAACCATTCAGCCCACCGCTAGGCGTGAAAGTTGGAAAAGATATGACGGATATGGAGACATTTTGTTCCTCATCCGTTTTTTTACTTTTCACGAAAAAGCGGGCTGTTTCGGTAAGCGGGTCAATTAAAAACGCCACAGAGTAGCCTATTATCCTTGTGCCAAGCAGTTTATAATCATTTGATACTATGTGCCTCTTTGCCAGATAAAACCCTTCGCCTACTAGAGCGCCGCCTAATGGAGTGATTATTATATCTTGCCAGCTGGGTGTCTCCGCAAAAGCTTCAACGCCGAACTCCCAAAAGAACGTTGACACTATGAAAGAATATAGTAGGGCATAAGGCGCACTTGTCCCTGCAGAGCGCGCACCCATATAATATAAAGCTCCGCAGTATGGGTGGGCGATATAATTAAGTGTCCAGTCGTCGTGGTCCATAACGGGTCCATTTTTTACGTGTTTGAACCACTGCTTGTGTTTTCCGTGAATTGTTTTTTCGTCTTCTCCCCAGCCTGTGTAGCTTTCGGGCATTTGCCATAATATTGCAACCGCAATAATGCTTGCTCCTAATAAAAGCTCGGAATCTGTCACCATATATCGCCAGTCAATATTGCTCTCAAATAGCGAGTAGTCTCTATAGTATATATCAGGCGGAGGCTCTTTTGCATATACGACAGTTGAGTGTGTCAAAATCAGCAAAACTATAGTCGCTATGATGGCTTTGGAGGGCAGTTCCTTAAAATCGTTTAACATAGGTAATTGCAACTCCGCGTGTATCGGCAGTAAGAACAATATTTTCAATCTTGTCAACAAAAAGCCAAGTCCAAAAAGACGCTATCATAGCCCCAGCGATTACGTCGTGTATGTAGTGCTTATCAGTCGCAACCCTTGAGTAACCTGTGTAAGTTGCCATAAGATAGGGGATGGCGGCTCGCTTGAGACCATACCTTTTATGAACAAATGTAGCACCGCTGAATGCCATCGCCGTGTGACCGCTGGGGAAACTATCCTTCCTGTCGCCCTCTACGTAGTCAGGTCTCTTTTCGTTAATAGTGTATTTTAGTGCCATAACAGACAGTTGCATTGACCCCATAGATAAGCCAAGTTGTTTAGTAGCTGTCCAGCCATCTTCACTAACAGCAAGCCCAAGCGCGTAGCTAGGAACCATCATTTGAAAATAGTCGCCCATTCTTCGTGTATCTATCTGTGCCCACGCCTGCCCTGACAGCATGAAAAAGGCAACAAACAACATCAGAATCAATATCTTTTTAATTGAAAACTCCTAAAATATTCCAAAGTATACTAAAATAATACGTTAATGCAAATAATCTGTCAACAGAAAGATTGAACTAAATTTGCTAAGACATGCGTGTCATGAGAAACAATATGCTATTTTAATGGGTTGCTGGGGCGATGTGTCAATGTTTTCTCTTGACACAAATTATGTAAAACCTGTATAGTGTCAGTGCAATTTACACGGAGATTATAATTATATGAACATTTTCTGTCCCCCCCCCCCCCCATCAACAGTCCTTGTATGGCTCTGGGATAGCGGCGTATGAAATTCAAAATGTCGCTTTGTCTGTCTGCCTCGCTAATCACGGTTATGTGTGCCTACTGCCTTGTAGCCTACGTTGTGGCGGGGCAGCTGGGCGTTCCGCCTAGATGTATTAAAGCCATCGTGAACACCGTCATAAAAGAACCGCAACATTACATTTGGGTGAAATAATGGTTTCGCACTTGATAAACTAGCATTAGGATTAT
>BNUJ01000092.1 GCA_025997275.1 Deferribacterales bacterium | reverse complement strand
GCTACTTCGTCATACGATAACTTGCCACTGAGCACATCCTCTACCCCTTTAATCTTGCCATAACTTCCCACAATACATACCCCTAATAAAAAATATATGAGGGGCATTTTAACTTGTGCAATTACAATTTTTAACTTCTAATTGACAACTTTCCTATTTTCTGTTATCATCTCAACTGGTCAGGTTAGTGCCGTATTGCCCGCGTGACATTCAAAAGGGAAACTTAGAATGGGGCAAGGAGGTTTATGGCTCTCATGGTTATAAGTTCCGTCCCGTGTGAACGGGGCGGTAGGTTCAAGACGAATGGGCAGGCTCGTCTGTGTGCGTTCATCGCATACGGCGGTTTTGTACGTTCTATTGGGCAGGTTAGTTTAAGCTTGCATTTCAGTGATGTCTTTGGCTCATCGGAGCTGACAGAAGCTATCAAATCTACAGCTAAAAGTGTGTTTCAGCAGAACGTCATCGTTCTGTCCGTTGCATGCGGAATAGCACAGGTTTTGAGTTCAGCTCGGCGCGTGGGGCTACTTGACCATACGAAAGATATTGCTGAACCGTATGGCTGAGGAAACTTCACCGTGCCGCAGAGGGAAGTGTCATTAGCGACCTTAAAACAATTAAGGGAGGCTACTAGACAAGGGGTGAGGTATGATTTACAACACGGGGTGGAACCATCAAACAAACAATGTTAATCTCCATCTTAATGTATCATCGGCGGCTCGCTACCAGTATCAGCCGTATAAAACGGGCAGTTATGGGTGGCTTGGTATGGTTACATCTGCGCCTAGGCGTATAGGTGTAAGCAGTATAATAACGGACGCAATCCACAGACTGAACAGAGTTGCTAGAATAGTCGGAGACTACAAGCGTTCTGAGGCTTTGAAGAGACGGCTAGCAAGTTCGCTATATGTTCGCTTGATAAAAGCGAGTATAGTTGTTCAGTTTGATTTTGACTACTGGCGTAATCTGATGTCTGTCAACATTACGCACAGGAGTGAAAGAGTTTCGTTCGTTGTCTCGCCGAGGTTTGTTCCGCAAATGCATTTACTGTCAACGTATATGCCGAACAGACACTTGAGTGTAACAGCTTAGAACTAACTTTCGGATGGGGCAGAACGGATGTTGCCTCTCTCGCAAATTTATTAAACGTAAATACGTCTCAGTAAGACGGCAGTTATAGCCCCATACAACAGTAGCGGTAGCCATGCAAGCACGAATGGGTTTATGATATTCACCAGATTTTCAGCTAACACAAATAAAATATTGAGTGAAAAACCCACTATACAGGCTAGCAATATCTTTAATGAGCGTGAAGAGCGCGAGTTAAAGCTTGTCATAGATAGCCCTAGCAGTGCCATAATGATAGATGTGAGTGGCATACTGAACCGTTTCATATACTCATACTTAAAAACTGCTCCTCCACTAAAACGTTCCTTTAGTTGCGTTAGCGTCATTATCTTATGATTTTGCGGCAACAGCTTAGCGCGGATGTTGAGCGGATAGTTCACTAACATTCCGTCAAATGTAATATTAGAGTAGCTGTGTGTGTCGCTGTCAGCAAGGGTCATTCTGCCGTCTGAAAAACGCATAGCTATTGAGTGAGATGCATTAGGAACGATTGTTCCATGTTTAGCTGATACCACTACGTTGCGTCCATTATCTATCATCAGTATATTTTCAAAATTGCCGTCTCCCAGTTTTTTGTTGGCGTAGAACAACATCCCGTCAATATCAGTGTAAAGCTCCCTCTCTCGGATGTCGTTAAGAGATATATTTTCAAGCATCTTGTTGATGTTGCGGACGGCTAACGCAGAGCCTTTTGGCAACAGCGATATGTTCAGGTATACGTTAAACATTGTTGTTATAAGTCCTATTATAAGCACAGGGGTGGCAATCGTTTTGAGACTTGCTCCGCAGACGGTCATTGCCACCAGTTCGGAATCTGCTGAGAACTTGCTGAAAGCCAACAGAACGGCAAGCAGTATGCTAATGGGGATTGTGATAACCATAAAAGACGGCATATAAAATATAATAGTTTCAAGCATTATGCCAGAGGGAACGCCCTTTACAAAGACCAGCTCTGCAAGTTCCACTAGCTGTTCCAGCAAAAGCAGGAATATAAAGAATAAGTTGAGCATAAAAAATAGCGGCGCAACCTCGTATAGTATGAGCTTCTGCACTTTCTTTAGTTTCATTTGCTTATTTTATGGCGTTCAGCCGAATAAATCAACTTGAATAACGTGCTGTTTTCTTATAAAAATATAGGTTATGTTGCAAACGGGGACGCACTTTGAGAAATACTTCGCAAACGCTGGTGAATTTGTCAACCTTGAGTTGACGCTTGCCCGTATAGAGGCTGCTTGCAGGGCACTCTCCCCTAGTTTCGGCGGTATTCGGGTAGTTCACATAGCAGGCACTAACGGCAAAGGCTCAACGTCTTACTTTATAGCTCAGTTGTTAGAGCAGGCAGGTTGCAAGACTATGCTATTTACATCTCCGCATACCACGACTATCTGTGAACGTATTAAATACAGGCTAACTGATATACCCACACTGGCATTTGATAGCTTGTTTGACAGCCTTAACCTGCTAGTGGCTAAATATAAACTATCGTTTTTTGAGACTCTTTTCCTTATGGTTATTAAGTTTTGTATGGAGGTAAGACCAGATTTTCTAATATTGGAGACGGGGCTTGGCGGGCGGTATGACGCAACTAATGCCGATATATACCCCGCTAAAACGCCGGTCATTACTAGCATATCGCAAGACCATAAGGATATATTAGGAGCAAAAATCTCCGATATTTTGCAAGAAAAGCTTGCTATAGCACGCGACAATAGCCCTGTGTTCGTGGCTAATAACCCTGATTTTATAATGAGTAAATGCCGTGAGGCTTTGCCTAATGCGGAAATTATTACTCCAACAGCTAATAATGTGGAGTTTGCAAAAGTAATCTATAACGAACCTTATTGTTATAACTATGCCAATGCGCACAATATAGTCAGCTGGCTACTCGGTAGAGATGCAGGATTTAGCTTGCTAAAACTGCCACCGTGCAGGCAGGAATGGTTTGGCAATGTTATGCTTGACGGGGCGCATAACATATCAGGGCTGTTATCACTTGTTAAATCTTTCAAAAATAGAACGCTCAAGTTTGCGATAGTCAGCCTAACGGCTGATAGGGATACTAAACGCTATCTGTCGCTACTCTCTAAATGGGTATCTAATATTATCCTGACCACTATCCCCAACAATCAGCGTAGCATTACAGCTGTTACTGCGGCGGATTTGCCTTGTGAATTTGTAGAAAATCCTACAGATGCTCTGAAATATGCGAAAGCTCGTATTAAAGCAAGCGAAATGCTCCTTATAACAGGCTCACTCTATCTGTGTGCATACCTGCGCCCATATCTCATCGGGCAAAAACGCTAATGAATATAGGGTTTTATAGGCTATTCACACTTGCCGCATCAGTATTTTTCCTAGCTTGTGGCGTTGCCTTATCTGCTGATAACTCATTTGGCGAGAACTACACTATAGAGGCGAAGGAGATTACAGGTGTTGAGGGGGAGAACTATCATGCGCGCGGTAATGTGAAGATTACCTTTAATGGCATGGAGCTTTATGCGGACGAGGCAATCTATCATATTAACAGCAATACTGTTGAGGCTAATGGACATGTGAAACTAGTTGAGACTGAAACGCAGTTTTTATCTGATACATTAGTGTTTGATATTGATAACGACACCGCTATAATGGATAATGTGACTGGGCTAGTGAATAAAGAATATTACGTCTGTGCAACACAGGTCCGCAGGCTAGGCAAAGACTATTACACAATGGATAGTGTGAACCTCACCACCTGCAGCGCGCCGCTTCCAGAGTGGTCATTCTCATTCCAAAAGGTTGATGTGACCCTTGATGGCTATCTGTTCGGCGACCATACCACCTTTAACATCAAGGATATGCCGCTCATCTATACTCCTAAGATGATGTTCCCTATAAAAACTACCCGTCAGACAGGCTTTATGCTCCCTAATATCGGCTATTCTACTGATATGGGTGCTATTTTAGGCAATGAGTTTTTCTGGGCTATAGATTACGATAAAGATATAACTCTAGGTGCAAATAGTTTCTCCACAAGAGGGCTACAAGGCTTGTTTGAGGGACGTTATGCTATCAGCGATACTAATAAAATCTATATGTCGGCTGACTTTATACACGATTCAAAAGCACCTACTACTGACAAACCAAATAGGTGGGGCATTATCGGTAAAACGTTCATTTCATCGTCAAACGGGCTATCTGTTACGGCAGATGTTTCCGCAACTTCAGACTATATGTACAACCGTAGCTTTGCAGAATATTCCACCTACTACAATGGGCAAAATAACTATGAAAACGTCTATCATCAATACTATGTGCTAGCTTGGACTAGCAAGTTCAGCGACATATCGGTTCAATACAGAAACATTGATAAGTTTCACGACTATAGCACCGACAACAAACTCTACTCTAAGACTTGGTTAGAGCAGACACCCGCTGTCAGCATATATAAATACAATATCAGCACAAAATACATCAACGCTGACTATAATCTTGATTATAGCAAAGTCCACTACGACAACAAGACATACTATGACAACAATACATTTAGCAGAGACTCTTTTTCATCTTACGACCGCTCACATGCTGATTTAACGTTGTATTCCAGTATAAACTTAGGCATAGCTAGGCTGACACCCTCGTTTAGCGGGTATTATACCAGCTGGAATATTTCTGATGGCACTTATAGTGCCAAACCCGCTCGAAACAGCCTTGTGCGGCTTGATGAAACGGATAGTGGGTATGAATTATTTTATGGCAAAGCCGTTGCCAACCTTGACATTAATGATATTTATAAGAACTATGGCTCGTTCACACACGGCATAAGCAATATTTTTAGGTATAGTTACGTGCCAAAGGTTGATACTAGCGGACTGCCAAACGAGCTAGAAAGCGAAGAAGCTGATAACCAATCGGCTGAATGGCAGTTTGTGAGCTACCTGCTGGGAGATGGCTGGTCGTCGCGACTCACACTGAAACAGAGGCACGATTTTTATACTGACAAGCTGTTGCCACTGGACATCGCATTAGATATAGATATAGGCAAGTTTTATACACGAACGAGGCTTTACTACGACTACTATGCCGATGAAGTATCTGTGCGTGGGGGGAATAAACTATACTACATCAGCAATGGCATAGGATATTCCCGCGATGTATTTTCTGCATATATGACATACACGCAGGACAACAAAATTCTAACAGGGTATAATACCTCGCTTGACGTGGGCATGCGTGTGCTGACCGCTCGTCTGCTGGCAAGGGTGTCTGCTCTAACCAAGTCTTAGAGTAGAGTTTGTTGTCGGTGCTATAGTCGTGAAACTTATCAATGTTTCTGTATTGAACCGATATGTCGCTGAACTTGCTAGTCCAAGCTAGCACATAGTAT
>BNUJ01000091.1 GCA_025997275.1 Deferribacterales bacterium | reverse complement strand
GATTATCTTCTTAACCTGCATAAGTCACTCCTTTGTTGTTGCATTGTCTGCCAAACTCTTATATACTTTATATTATAGTATTTTGGAAATATTTTCTAATACTTTTTAATTTTTTTCGGAGGAGCTTTATGCCACTAGTCAACATTAAGATAACCAAAGAGGGAAATACTACCGCTGAGCAAAAGCAGGCACTCATAAGCGGTGCAACTGATTTGTTGCACAACGTGCTGGGTAAGAACAAAGCCACAACAATGGTGCTTATTGAAGAGGTAGAAACAGACAACTGGGGTATCGGCGGGGAATCGGTGACCACTATTAGAAAGCGGAGACTATAGCCCTACACCTCAATATAGTCTATCTTTAGTTCCCGCCCCGCTGTGATGTCTAGTGATAAGTTGCCGCAATGCTCACAGACGGCAAAGAACGTGTCGGGTGTGCTAGTCTTGCCACATTCGCCACAAACACCTACCGCAGGCACTCGCTCAATGATAAACTCCGCACCAGTCGCAATAGTTCCCGCTTTTACAGCATCCAGCGCAAACTGCAACGAGCTAGCCTCCACCCCTGACAATGAACCTACCTGTAATTTGACCGACTTTACAGCATCAGCACCATTTTTTCGTGCAGCGCTGGCTACGCTATCTAAAATGGAACGGGCAATGCCAACTTCATGCATTATTTTTTGTTCTTTTTAGTTTCTTCTGAAATCGCATCTTTCACAGCCTTTGCTAGTTTAGGGCTGACAGCACCCGTGCTAACCGCTACCAGCACCCCATCAACATCAGCCACAGCGGGAAAATGCAACGTTGATAACGCTCTGTCGCTAGCCACATTTACCCACGTCCCACGCTCACGCGCTCGCCTACCCACATCAGCATTCAGCACCTTATCTGACGTACAAGCTATAGCAATGCGGTAATTGTCCTCTAAATCTGCCAGCTCAAACGGACGTTTGACTAATCTAACAGAGCTATAAGTCCGTGCCAGCTCCTCAATTTCAGCTGACACAATAGGGGCAACGACTGTAATATTAGGGCGGGAGCGAGATAGCAACTCGCCAATGCGTCTAGTCGCCACCGCCCCCGCACCCACAAATAAAACATCTACCCCGTCAAGTTGCAAATTAAACGGATACACGCTAATTCAACAGCTTGTTTATACCAAACTTGATAATACCAGCTCCGCTAGGCAGAGCATCATCATTAAAGCTCATCTCTGGGTTGTGCAGTCCAGGTGTTAAATCAGCCCCCAAGCCCACAAACGCCGCCTTAATAGCAGGCTTGTTATATTTGTAGTAGTGGAAATCGTCCGCACCGCTTGATGCAATCTTAGGCACTAATGCACTTTGTCCCATAACAGCCACTATCCCATCAGACAAGATACCCACCGCCTCGTCATCGTAAGCTGCACCAGGCACCCAGTCGCAGAACGTCACTTCGCCAGTCGCACCAATAGCCGTTGGAGCTATAGCTATCATATTTTTAACCTTATCAATGATACTATTCAGCCGCTCCGTAGTGCGCCCACGCATATCTACCGCCATATCCACGCCATCGGGTATCGCATTATTGATAATGCCGTTTGATATGAACTTAGTAACCTTAGCCGACCAAGTGTCAGCTGGGTCTTCCCAAATGCCATTTATCGCACCTACCACCAGAGCCGCCGCATCAATAGCATTAACGCCTAAATGCGGACGCGCTCCATGCGCAGTAGTGCCATGAATTGTAGCAAGCAGATGCCCGCTGGCACCATGATAGAGAGCAGGTGTTGCTTGTCCTAAAACAGCCTCTTGCTTCGGACGCAGATGTATGCCAAACATATAGTCTATGTCTTTACCCGCACCCGCCTCAATAACGCCCTTTGCACCCATAAGGTTCTCCTCAGCAGGCTGAAAGATTACCTTTAACGTGCCACGTTTAATGCCTGTTTTTGCCACCTCTTCCACAGCGGCAAGCACCATAGCACAGTTAGCATCATGCCCGCAGGAGTGGACACATACCGTCTTGCCACCTATCGCGTGCGTCAGTGCGTCCATATCGCCACGCACAGCCACAACGGGACCAGAGTCCGTCCCCTTTAATAACCCTACTACGCCATGCCCACCTACATTAGTCGTTACTTCAAAGCCAGCTTTTTTAAGCTCGCCCGCCAAGTAAGCAGACGTCTTAACCTCATTACTGCTAGGCTCTGGTATAGTATGCAAATAATTTCTAATCTCTTTTACTCGTTCCATAACAAACCCCCTAAAGCCCCTTAAACACCCTAGATATAAAAAGCTGCAACAAGACGCATTATAAACATACTGATGACAGCATTTAGGATAGATAACCCTATCATTATGCCATAATAACGCCCTTGAATGTTAGCGGTGCCAAGCGCACGCCCTAAGTATTGAACTTGCGAGCCCATTAAGAATATCGCTGGTAATAGTATTACAAGGTGCGTGGTGTTTAATGTGCCATCACTAAACAATTTAGCCGCAACACCGCAACCTCCACCCATAGAGAGCCAGCCACTCAGTAGCACTGTAAAAGCCTCGCCCGGTAGCCCAAATAGCCCCATAACAGGACCAAACACTTTGCCGATTATCTTTAGCAAGCCCGAAACGTTAAGTATCTGTATGATAATAAACGCCATAACCACGTTCGGAATAGTGCTAGATGTAACAATTGCCCAGCCCTTCTTAGCCCCGTCAACGAATATGTCAAATATCGTTTTTTTGAAATTAGCATCAGCCATTTTACGCCTCCCCGCCGAACTTCTTCACATAAACCCGCATAACATTTGCCGCAAATATCTTCAGCAAAAACATAACCAAGAATGATATTGCTATTATTGGGGGCACAACAGGTGTAACCAGCACTATAATCGCCGCACCTGATGAGAAAAAGTTTGTAATAGTAGCATCAGACGTGAACTGAAACATCATAAAGATAGTCTTTTCATCCTCAGTGATAAGCCCATCTTCTTTCAGCCCCTTGCTCATAGCCGCACCAGCGTCAGTTGACTGCAAGCTTGATATTAACGCAAGCCCACAAAGACCAGGTATGCCTAATAACGGACGCAACACGGGGGTCAATATTTTTTGCCCAGCTTTTAGCCCGCCCAGCCAGTCAATAATTTCAACTACGCCAAGCGCAAACATAACTGCAGGCACTAGCGTCAAGGCAAACAGAAAGCCGTCCTTAGCACCAGAACCACCAGAACCACGAAAATCACCCGCACCGGCAATCTTACCGAAACTACCTAGCAGGCTTGAAAAGTCAACTGCCTTAACCCAGTCGCCTGCGTATTTTGCAAGCAACGGCACAACGCCTGAGAAGAACAAGATAGCAAAGAGAAGCGCAATGTAGCCGCCTACCCCCACTTTTACATCAAGTTTATTATCGCTCATAATACCCTCCCTAATATGGCTAAAATCCACTATATAGCCTAATATATAGCGCATAGCTTGTCAAATAATTTTACTAAAGTTTTTCTAAAATCTGCCGATAGCCTCCCCGTGTGGATGTGCGCGAATTTTGTTTAAGGAGAATACAAATGGCACTGCAAGAACTATTAGGACACGGACAGGAACAGAGGAATACTATCGGTCAAGCTGGTCCCAGTGATGATTCATACAGCACAGACGAACTGCTTCGATTGGTAGATGGGCTTGCTGATAAAACAGAGAGCATTATAAGCAAGGTAGATTTAGACGAGACTATGAACGGTTCGTCACTGCTAGGGTTGCAAGCGAGAGTCAACGAACTGACATCAGGTGTGACGTCTAGCTCACCTCAAAACGAAATAGATACTGTGGCAACGGTTAATGCACAAATCAACCGGTTAGAGTATGCTATGCGCAAGCTAAAAATGTCGGGCAAGAGCGGTGAATTTTCGCGCATACGCGATATGAAAGCGGCAGAAGACCTAGTGGCTGACGTCACTAAAATGCTAGCGAATGATAACATTGATATGATAGGCTTTCTGAAACAAGATAGATTTGTAAAGATGATGTAAAATGGCAGGATTTATCTGTAGTAAATAACATTCACTTCTTCCGCCGTTCATTCTCAATGAACATCGGCAGTTTGTTGGCGATATGCTCCTGTGCAGGGGAGCATTTTGCCCCCCTCGCGTCTGATAACTGCTCCCATTGTTTGTCTATTTCTGATTTGTAAAAGTCCATTTCGTCTAGCTCAGCATAAAACCTAGCTTTATCTACACACTCTTGTGGCAGTTGTCTTATATTGTAAAACTGCCCAACAACTATATCCGTTCTTATCTCCCGTCCTAGTGTCTGATAAATCTTGCGAATATTGGCTAACTCCTCTGAATTGTCCTTTGAGTTGTCCTTTAAGAGCAACAGGGTAGGCTCTTTAGCTCTATGAACAAATCTTATCACCACACTGCCACCATGCAGTCGCCTAGTGATAGATAGCCCATCGTCATGAGCAGCTGTCACCGCCCGCAAAATGTCAACTTGCTTGAACCTATGAATGAGGGCGTCTTCGTCCTCCTCCCTGTGTAATATATCCACCCGCTCCAGCTCGTAGGCGGGTAAATGAGCATCAGGCGGATAAATAAACAGCCTAGCGAGCAAGTCAGCCTTGTGTATCGCTATATAATACGACTTGCCCACACTGACTGCATAGGACAAAGCACTGCTATTATCCGCTAATATGCTATAATAGGCTAAACTATTCGGGCGATGTGCAGACACGCTCTCAAGCAATCGTTTCTTGTAAGGTAGCCATATATATGGCTCATAAGCGTCATAACTAGTCCAATTGACAACGTAATTCTTAGCATCAGTGCCACAGTAAGAGCCACTAGCACTAATTCCCCCAAGCGCAATTTGCGCAAAGTTGCAACTAATAGTGGTCTTCCTAGACTGCACCATTTTATCATAATCCCGCTGAACACTCGCCATACGCACGTGACCGCAAGCGGACAAGAGCAGGAATACCAGCGGAAGTAGCCTATATATCCAAGTTTTCCACATTCAACGCATTCGTTTCTATAAACTCACGTCGTGGTGCAACTAAATCGCCCATTAAGAGTGAAAATAGCCTGTCAGCTTCTTCAGCATCTTCAACGCTAACGCGGTATAAACGCCTCTTACTTATATCCATAGTGGTGTCTCTCAGCTGGTCTGGATTCATCTCGCCTAGCCCTTTATATCGCTGTATATTAGTTCCCTTGCGTCCTACTTCATCAACATAATTAGCAAGCTCCATAAGACTATTAAACGATAACGTTGCCTTATTGTCCTTGCCACCGACAGGCAATAGCCTATACGGTGCCTGCCCCATTACCTTGATTTGCAATGATAGCCGTTTCAGCTCCCTATAATTTTGACTGACAAAAAACGCTGCATCAATGGAGACTATCTGTGACCTGCCACGTAGCCTTAACCAATACCGCTGAGTCGTCTCGTTAAACTCAATGGTATGTTCCTTATAGTCGTCATAGATGCAGCGTTTTTTGTCAGTCAAAATTATAGGGAGCTGAAACGGCTATCATTGCAAATCAAGGCCGCTGAGTCGTC
>BNUJ01000090.1 GCA_025997275.1 Deferribacterales bacterium | reverse complement strand
TCGGCAAACTCTTTATGCTTGCGTTCAAATACAGCCCATAACAAGCCACTGTCGTCTGTGCCATTGTATTTATGCCTAAAAACACCCGCAAACCTATATACACCAATTGAAAGTTTTATGAAAATATTCTTTCATAGCGTCCAGCATAGCTTGGCATTGGACAGCATACGATTTACTAACCTTAGCAATATGCTCATCTATATTATTATCTTGTAGGAACTGCGCTACTATCCGCTGGGTAAGCGTGCCCGAATGCAAATCTGTTGCCTGTTTCAACAAAACAAACTTGTCAATTAACGCCTTAGGTGCGCGCAACCAGCCTAGTCGCACACCCGGGGAGATTATCTTAGAAAATGAGCCATATATTACGCTATTGTCAGGCGCAAACGAGGTCATCAGCTGAGGATGCTGCCCCTTAAAACGCAATTCGCCGTAGGGGTCGTCCTCAAACAGCATTACGTTATTTTTAGCTAATATTTCAGCCGCTTTCTTGCGTTTTTCATCAGAATAGGTAAGCCCCGTAGGGTTTTGGAAAGTTGGCACTGAGTAGAATATCTTGTTCTTCTTGTCCTTCGCCGCCGCCTCTAGCTGCTCTAAATTAACGCCATCTTTTTCTAACTGCACTACTGTGAACTTAGGCTGATAGTAGGTGAACCCGTCCAGCGCACCGAGATATGAGGGATTTTCAACTATTATCCCATCCCCTTCGTCTATAAATACCTTTGCAGTTAAATCCATAGCCTGCTGAGAGCCGTTCAAGACCAAAATTTCCTCAGGCAACACGTTCAGACCGCGCCCAGCATAACGTTTAACGATATGATTCACCAGCGGGGGATATCCCTTAGGTGTGCCAGAGTATTGCAATGCGTCAGAACCCGTCTCTTCTGACAACACTTTATCTGCTGCTGCTTTAATAGCTGCTACAGGGAAATGTTCCCTGCCGGGCAAACCGCCAGCAAACGATATAATATCGGGCGATGCGATTAGTGCAAAAATCTTATCAACAAATGATGGTCTCATCGTCTGCACTTTTTTTGATAAACGGTATTGCATAAACAACCTCACTAAAAATATTTGTCTAGTGAGGATACATTAAAAGGCTGGGAATTACAAACGGATTTTTGTTATGCGGGTTTATCGTCATCGGCAACTATCAGCTGTGCTATGGCAAATATGTTAGACCCCATACGCTCTAGGTAGCCGAGCATATCAGCGTAATACAAACCCGCCTCAGCACTGCACTGGTTGTTGTGCAATCTGGTTACATGATTACTTCTAAACTGCTTGCTCATATTGCTTATTTCATCACGTAGCGATAATAGCTGGTGAGAGGGTCTTGTGCTACTAGATAACCCATCAAATACATTAGAAGCAAATGTTGTGAGAACTGAAAATATACGGTTTAGCTCAATGGTCGCCGCTTCGGAGAAGTGGTATTCGCTGTTAAACATCTTCATAGTTGATTTCATCATTCGTTTGGCGTTGTCGCCCATCTCTTCCATTGACTGCACAAACTGCCGCATTCTGATTATATTAGATGCTGAGCGACGACTTATACTGCTGGTAGCAAGCTTGTCTATAAAACGCAACAATTCATCTTGAAAGGCATCCAACGTCTTTTCGTCCTTTGATATTTTGTCAGCTCTTGAATAATCAAGTGCGATAACCGCCCTGCCCATGTGCTCTAACATTCCGTAAGCAACATTAGACATCCGCACAACTTCTGCATTCAACTGCGATAATGCTATTTCCGGCGTGCTTATCATCTCGTCTGACAGGTATGTGAGCTTATATGCCTGTTCGTTCAAACTACCCTTTATACAGAACTCACATATACGCACCAGCGGATTTAACAGCGGCAATATTACAAGCGCACTCAACACATTAAATATCGTATGGACGTTCGCTACATGCCGCGCCATATACGGACGTTGCCCATCTACAAGCAACATCGGGTCGCCAGTTGTTATAAGGTCAACAAACGCTGAAAACGGCTTTAGGAACACCAGCATTAGCACTACACCCGTGAAGTTAAACAGGAAGTGCCCAAACGCCGCCTGTCTTGCCGCCTTACTGCTACCGATAGCGGCTATGTTAGCCGTAGTGGTCGTGCCGATGTTATCGCCCAACACTAATGCAATCGCACCCTGATAGTCTATAAGCCCAGTTGTAGCAAGAGCTATGGTGATGCCAATTGTCGCAGCACTTGATTGCATTATAACAGTAGCAATTGAACCAGCCAGAACGCCTAATATCGGATATTTTGAGAATGTAACGAATAATTCAGCCAGTGCAGTGCTGTCTTTGACAGGCTCAAAGGCGGCTGTCATAGTGCTCATACCTATTAAGAGCAAGCCTACACCGAGTATTGCCTGCCCCACATAGTGGATAGGAGAACTGTTCTTAGTAAATAGGTAGACTAGCGCACCCAGCCCCACTGCTGGCAGTGCAAAGGCTGTTATCTTGAACGATATAATTTGTGCTACAATTGTTGTGCCTATGTTTGCGCCGATTATGACGCTTATGCCTTGTAGTAGGCTCATCACCCCAGCATTTACAAAACCCACTACCATAACTGTCACTGCGGTAGAGCTTTGCACCATTATTGTAACCGCAGCACCTAAGCAGACACCTATTATGCGGTTTGACGTAAGTTTCCCTAATACAAACTTTAGACGCTCACCAGCCGCACGCTGCAAGCCCTTTGACATTAAATTGATGCCGTATAGGAATAGACCTATACCCCCTACTAGCCCGAAAATTGCACCATAGATAGCAGTTTGACTCATACTTGTTCCCACACCTATCCTCTAATCAATTTCGTCAGCTCCGGAACTATTTTATAAAGGTCGCCAACTATACCATAATCGCAACACTTAAATATTGGCGCATTTTTATCTTTATTCACAGCGATTATCGTCTTAGCAGACCCGATGCCTATGGTGTGCTGCACTTGCCCCGATATGCCGACTGCTAGATATACATCAGGTTTTAATGACACACCCGACACGCCTATATAGCGCGCAGTCTCCATCCACCCTTCGCCCTCAGCCACAGGACGAGTGCAACCCAGCTCCGCACATATTGCACTTGCTAACTCTTGTGCGATGTTCAAATCTTCCCTCTTGACAAACCCACGCCCAACGCTGACTACACGTTTTGCATCTGCTAGGTTCACCTGTCCGCCAGCCTTGGGACGAACTTCTTTCCGCACTATTTTGCCACTAGTAGCTGGAACGGGAACGTTTACTGCCTCGCCAGCAGTGCCAACTACACCAGTAGCGTCAAACGTGCCTTGTGGAATAGTAACAATAGTGAATACTTTGCTCTTAAGCGTCCGCACGGCTATACCGCCGTAATACATCTGCTCGCCGATAAATGCATCGCCATCTACCTCTAATGAACTTATATCGGTAATGGCTGACGTGTTATTCACTGCCGCTAGTCTGCCCGCCATTAGTTTGCCACGCTTGGTAGCACTGATTAGCACCACATCTGGTTTCTCAATATCAACCACAGAACGCAGGGCAGGGAAATAGTCATCTAACATCTTTGACGAATCAACGTCTGATTGATACACCTTGCTTGCAGGGCATTTGCCCGCCTCATCCTTACTTGCTACAATAAAAGCTACAGCCTCTGCGCCAAGCGATTTAGACGCCGCTACTAGCTCTGCATACCCGTTCAATCTATCGCTAAATATTAGTGCTTTCATCGTTCCCCTCCCCTACTTTAACTCGCTACGGAACTTTTCAAGGAATTCTGCAACCTTTGTTTCGCCTTCAACAATATCACGTTTACGTTCAGCTTGTTTAGGTGCTAGGACACTTACCGTCTCTATCGCAGGCGCACCAGTGCCCGCACCGATGTCAGCAAGGGTCAGTTCTTTTACAGGTTTCTTGCCAGCGGCAAGTATATCCTTCATACCGGGAAGGCGTGGTTTGTTTATATCAGACGTAAGGCTCAACACTGCAGGCAGTGTTATTTCTAGCACTTCAACGCTATCTTCAAGCGTCCGCTCAACAACAACCTTATCCCCAGCAGGAGTAATCTTGCTAACAGCGTTTATAACAGGTAGCCCCAATATTTCTCCCAGCTGAACACCTACCTGCTGTGCATAGCAATCGGATGAACCCTCGCCACAGAGTATTAAATCAAAGCCTATTTTTTGTGCCGCTAGGGAGAGTAATTTTGCAGTGGTATTGGTATCGGCGTCTTTTAATGATGGGTCTTTTACTAGATATAGTTCAGCAGGTCCGCGTGAAAGCAAGCCTTTTCTCAGTTTGCTGTCGTCAAGACAGTCGCCACCAAGACTGATAGCCCTAGCAATTCCGCCTGTATCAGCAGCTAGTTTGGTAGCCTCCTCAATGGCATTCAAGTCATAAAGCCCCAACTTCAGCTCCGCCTTATCAAACGACAGCGACCTGTCAGTTGCAACGGCAATGTCCTGCTCTTCGTAGACAATCTTGTAACATGCTATCGTATTCATATTCGCTCCATATTACTTTAGTATTGTATCACATCATTATAGCTACTCTGCAACTCGCTCATATTCCGACCTTTAATTCTAATTTTTTATGGCTAACGTGTCAAGATAAAAATATTTGAGAATTTTGTGCTGGCGTAGCTGATTATTTAGATATAGGTGAACCTCTATATGATTCAGCAATGCCCGCTTGGGGTGGTTTAATAAAACATACTCGTTTTATAGGTATATATATGATAGGCTATTCATCCTATGGAACAAGGAAACTTGGTTGACTTTGCTGCTCCTTTTTTGACAAGCCATCTTATTACATACATAGGTAATAAGCGCACATTATTGCCATTTATCAACGCTGGCATAGAGCGGGTAAAGAGCAAACTAAATAAAAGTAGTCTGATTGCACTAGACGGCTTTGCTGGTAGCGGGGCTGTATCTCGCCTGCTGAAAGAGCACTCATCAATATTATATTCTAACGATATTGAAGCGTATTCATATATAGTGAACAAATGCTATTTAAGCAATTCGTCTGAAGTGGATATGGCTCATCTAACCGCTCAAATTGATGAACTGAATGCATTAGCACATCAAAATCTCATAAAGGGCTTTATCTATAATAACTATGCACCAAAAGATGATGTAAATATTCAAGCTGGTGAGCGTGCGTTTTATACTGGACACAACGCCAAGATGTTAGATACATTGAAGAAACTTATATATGAGCAGATAAACGAGCTAGAACAACACTTTTTTCTTGCCCCGCTTATCGTTGCGGCATCTATCCACACAAACACATCAGGGGTTTTTAAGGGATTTCATAAGAAAGACGGCATAGGTTGTTTCGGCGGTGCTGGTAAAAACGCCCTTTCAAGAATATTAAAAAATATAGAACTTAAAATGCCAATATTCAGTAAAGCAGAGTGTGAGACAGATATTTCACGGAAAGACATCAACGAATTGGCTAGGGGTGATACCATATATGATATTGCATATTATGACCCGCCATACAATCAACACCCTTACGGTTCTAATTATTTTATGCTAAACATACTAGCGACACCAGAGACAGAAATCCCTATACAAAATG
>BNUJ01000089.1 GCA_025997275.1 Deferribacterales bacterium | reverse complement strand
ACCACTAACGACAGACGGGAGCTTCAGAAAGAAGTTGACCAGCTAAAGGCTGAGATTAGTCGCATCTCAAACGATAACCTATAGTTGCCATCCGTAGGTGGTGCCGAACGAAAAATAACACCGATGTCGCTATTGTTAGACGACCATAGACCGCTAGAATTACCTGTGAGCAACTTTTTGGTATTGTATTCGGTGGATGAGGAGATGCGACTAATCTCAGCCTTTAGCTGGTCAACTTCTTTCTGAAGCTCCCGTCTGTCGTTAGTGGTGTAGGTGCCGTTACCAGCCTGAACTGCTAACTCCCGTATACGCTGAACCATTTCCCCTATTACTTCCATGCCACCTTCTGCTGTTTGCAGAAGGGAAATTCCATCTTGGGCATTCAAATATGCCCTTGCCATTCCCCTGATTTGTCCCCGCAATTTTTCAGAAATAGCCAAACCCGATGCGTCATCCGATGCGTGATTTATCCGCAGTCCAGATGACAGGCGTTCAATAGACTTAGCCAATGAGCTATTAGCCCGTGCTAGATTGCCCTGTGCAATGACAGATGCCGTGTTTGTGTAAACACTAAGTGCCATGATACGTTACCTCCATGTAAAAGACGTTTTAGTGGAATCCGTCCACAAACGTGTTCTTATTCAATTGTGTTTTCGTTGTTATCCCTAACAACGCGTCCATATAGGCAGTCTTCCATGACTGATAAGTCAGTTCTAGAAACCAGCAATCGGCACTGTCGCAAGAAAACTTTAGCAACTTTTCTGCAAGAGCAGACTTACGGCGCACCGATAGCCTCTCTATCGGCAGAAACACGGGCATGCTTTAGTAGATTTTTATGGACACTTACCTAAAAATGGTGTATAGTTGACGTGTGTAGGTATAAGTTCACTTATATTAAAGGAGGAGTGTAGTTATGTCAGAATTAAAGAAAATTGACCATCTTGGTTGGGCTTTTGAGCCAGCAGAAATCCCCGCTGTGCTTGAGTTTTTTGAAAAGACCTTTGGTGTTAAGGAAGCATTTAAGGAAGAAGTGGCTGACCAAAAGGTTATCACCCACTTTCTAGACGTAGGTGGCGTGTGGATTGAGCTGTTGGAGCCAACCTCTCCAGACAGTAACGTTGCTAAGTGGCTGACCGACAAGGAAGGCAAGAAAAAGAAAGGTTTCCACCACATCGCTTACGAAGTGGCAGACATCAACGCAGCTATAGCTAAGGTTAAGGCTGCTGGGCAACAAATGATTGACGAAGCACCTCGTCCGGGCGCAAACAAACAGCTGATAGCTTTCGTTCACCCTAAAAGCACACACGGCGTGATGATGGAGTTGTGCCAAGCTGCTAAGTAAGGTGCATGGAACAACTAAAACACGAATGCGGGGTCGCTTTATTGCGACTGTTGAAACCGCTGGAGTATTACCATGAGAGGTATGGCAGTTGGCGGTATCCGCTGAATAAGCTATACCTTCTCATGGAAAAACAACACAATCGCGGACAGGATGGTGCAGGTATTGCCGCCGTCAATTCGCGGGTTCCCACTGGCAGGGAATATATATTGCGCGAACGTGCACTCGGCAGTAATGCCATTCAAGAGCTATTTGGCAGACTAAGCACAAAATACTCAAAAGACCCGACTCTTGCCGCTAAAAGCCTCGCCTCTGCTGGCGAAATGCTTATGGGGCACTTGCGCTACAGCACTACAGGAGATGCAGGCATATCATACGTACACCCGTTTCTGCGTCGTAGTAGCTGGAAATCCAAAAGCCTTATGGTTTGCGGCAATTTTAATATGACAAATACGGACGAAATATTTAATGGATTTATCAGCAGGGGACAGCACCCTCGCATATATGCTGATACATTTCTAGTGCTGGAAACAATCGGTAATGAACTAGACCGTGCTGTAGAAAAGATATACTCCGAGAATCTATCATATATTGGCGAAAGCAGGGCGATGAGCGAGACTATATCAAGCGAGTTGAACTTCCCAGAAATATTGCATGCATCTAGTGCCAACTGGGATGGCGGTTACGTCATCGGCGGTATAACAGGGGATGGTAACGGCTTTGCCATACGCGACCCGTGGGGGATACGCCCCGCATTCTACTACTATGACGATGAGTTTGCGGTGCTGGCAAGCGAACGCCCCGTTATACAAACAGCATTCAATGTTGACATAGCCGATGTGCACGAATTAGAACCCGGACAGGGGATATTTTTTACATATAAAAACGAGGTAAAACTTGCACAAGTGCGTGAACCGCAGGAGAGATTGCACTGCTCATTTGAACGAATATACTTCTCACGTGGTGGAGATGCCGACATCTATGGAGAACGCAAACAACTAGGCAGGCAGCTAGTGCCACAAGTCCTAGAAGCTGTTGAGGGCGACCTAGAGCACACGGTGTTTTCATTCATCCCCAATACTGCTGAGGTTGCATTTATTGGCATGATAGAGGGGTTGGAAGACTATCTGAGCGACATAAAGCTAGCTAAAATAAAGGAAGCTACTACAGATGATGAGCGTAAAGCCGTGCTGGCTATGCGTATTCGCCATGAAAAGGTTGCTATTAAAGATATAAAGTTGCGAACGTTCATAGCAGATGACAGTGGCAGGGATGAGCTTGCCACGCACGTGTATGACATTACGTATGGGACAATCGTGCCCTATGTTGACAATCTAGTGGTGCTAGACGACAGTATAGTGCGTGGCACAACGTTAAAACAGAGCATATTAAAGATGTTAGACAGATTGCACCCTAAGAAAATAATAATAGTCTCGTCATCGCCACAGATAAGATACCCCGACTACTATGGCATATACATGAGCAGTATGAATGAATTTATAGCATTCCGCACGGCAATCGCCCTGTTGCACGAGCAACACAAAGAACATGTAATAGACGAAGTGTATGAACTCTGCAAAAAACAACAGAACTTGCCGAAGAAGGATATTGTCAACTATGTAAAGAGAATTTATGAACCTTTCACAGACGAAGAGATTTCTGCCAAGATGGGAAAACGGCTGGTAACATACGAGATAAAGGCTGATGTAGCAGTGGTTTATCAGACTATAGACGGACTGCACAAAGCTATCCCCAACCACAAAGGTGATTGGTATTTCACTGGCAACTATCCTACACTCGGTGGCAATATGTCAATAAACCGGTCGTTCATTAGTTTTTATGAAGAGCACTATATGAAAAAACAAAGCTGATGCTATTTACAGGGTGACTATTCTACGCTTTTTGTGGAATACCAGTCAATGATTGCGTTAGGGTCTATACCGAGTGGCAGAGGGTTGACCGTTGATACTATTTGCCTGCCCATAGCAGCTGGTTTTGCTAAGTCTAGCAGGGTCGGTGGTGTAGGGTTGTGTTTAGCGTCTGAAATTACCAACAATACAGGTCGTCTAATGTCATCCTGCACCTCTACAACAATGGCAAGCTCATTAGTATTGAGTATAACAAGGGCACTTGCTGGATATAGCCCCACAGTGCTGATAAATATCTCTGTCAGCTTCTCATTAAACTGCTTTCCCGCCATCTTAAATATTTTAGCTATTGCCGTAGTGGGTGGTATCGCTACGTGATATGGAGTGTCAGAGGTCATAGCATCGTATGTATCTGCCAAACTAATGATTTTAGCGCATTTGTGAGTATGTGCATCAAGCAGTCCGCCCGGATAGCCTGAACCATCTGCACGTTCATGATGGCTATAGACTCCCATCAGCGTGTCAACACCGACAGTTCTATCCCTTGATAACATGTCATAGCCAAACTCTGGGTGTCGCTTAATATATGCCTTTTCATCACCGTTAAGAACAGCTTTCTTATTCAATACTGCTTCAGGTATCTTCATCTTGCCTACATCGTGCATCAATGCAGCAAATGCCAGCTCATAAAGCTCCCGTTTGCTCATTTGCAGACGCCTGCCTACTGACAGGGCAAGTATCGCTACGTTTATTGAGTGGCTATAGGTGTAGCTGTCTTTATTCTTCATACGAGCCACGCTGGTAAAAGCAACAGGGCTTTCCAGACAGTTAGCTAAAACATCTGATACTAATCCACCAGTAGTTTTAGTATCAACCAAGCCGCCAAACTTCGTATCCGTTAATAGTTTGTTAGTTATAGTTTCGGTAGTCTTGTGCATGTTCGCCATACCAACTATATCTTTCAACATCGGCAAGTCATGCTCATCAGGTTTCCTAAAGACAGCATCTTTCAGATAAAACTCGTCAACGACACTAGGCACACTGGTGTATTTCTTAACGGTGGCGTCTGCTGCTGCTAGAGCATCAATGCGGACATAAGCATAATCAACACCCTGACGGATAAGCTCGCCTTTAGTAAATGCAGCATCGGACATCGGCAAGCCGTAATGGGAATAAACAACACCCGTTTTATCAAAACGAACTACTATCATCCCATCGGATAGGTCTTTAACGGAAAGTTTAGCTATTTCTGCCACAAATAAGTGCCCCCTCCCTTCAATCCTTAACCTAATGAACACCAACCTTCGGAAATCAAGCTGGTGAAAGGACTTGAACCCTCAACCTGCTGATTACAAGTCAGCTGCTCTACCAATTGAGCTACACCAGCACGGGGGTTAGTCTAATTTAAATTTTTATAAAAGTCAAGTCTTTTGTTGGGTTGATATAATGTGAAATATGAGCTATAAAGGAGTTATGGCTAGCGAGAGCAAAATATCTGTGATAATCCCTATGTATAACGCTGAGCGGTATATTGCGCAGTGCCTAGAAAACATTATCTACCAGAGCCATAAAAACCTTGAAATCATCATCGTGGATGACGGCTCCATTGATAATAGTAAAGATGTTTGCGATGGTTATGCCAGCAGAGACTCGCGAATTAAAATAATTGCACAGGCTAATCAGGGTGTTGCGTCTGCGCGCAATAAGGGTATTGATAGTGCCAATGGACAATATATCCACTTTATGGATGCTGACGACTATATATACGACCTAGATTATTACGAAATGATGTTAGAGACAGCTCTCATGACCGATGCCGCAATAGTCCGTTCTGGCATGTTTGATGAGCGGAGTGGCGACATACAGATGGCATCAGCACATCGCTACGTGCTAACGGGAGGGGTATCTAACCTTTATGGTGGTGTGGTTTGGGCGGCTCTATTCAGACGTGATTTTATCAAAAAACATCAACTACGTTTTTTGGGGCGGTTTTCTCAATTTGAAGACACTATGTTTAGCTGGGAGGCTGCAATTTGCACCGAGCGGACGGCGGTCTGCCCGCGTGTCTTGGTGTTTCACAGATATGTGCAAGGCTCTCTGTCAACTGGTCTTGATGAGCACAATAGGCTCAAGATTAGGCAGGCTTATAACGAGGAGCTGGATGCACTAGAGTTGAAATATAATGTAAAAATCCCCAGAATGGAAAAGGTTAGGGAGCGACCAGTTATCACAAAATATAGATTATTTTCTACAATCGTGGTAATCAAGAAAGAAAAATATTCGTGGAAGACTAGATACTTATTGTTCGGTGTGATACCGATACTTACTATACGTGGACGATGAAAGAAAAGGTATGTAATGCCACAGTTAAAATGCCCCTCAATTCCACAAGTTAAAATGCCCCTATTTAGGTGTTAAAGGTATGCTGTTTTCCGTTGTAGAATATAGAGAATGATTTATCAATGAATTCGCGGACGAGGACTTTGTTAACTCTAGGGGCGTGAACGGACTTGGAGG
>BNUJ01000088.1 GCA_025997275.1 Deferribacterales bacterium | reverse complement strand
CGTCTAACCTTGCGGTCTGCCTCCCCCTCTATGTTTTCAGGCTGAATGCACATAGCGTCTTGATATTCTTTCTCTCTAATTGTCATTTATTGCCCCTTAAACTTAATAACCTTATCATACTCCTACCCCTTTCAAGTATTTTATGCGTGAGTTATATATGGACAGCATAACCTATAAATAGTGATTTTTGTGAATACACCACTGGCAGATTGTATAACATAACTATAAATTATGTCAATAGTTATATTAAAGATATTTTTTAGCGTTTTTTGACAGTGAGGGCAGGGCTATCAACGGAATAGTGCAAATAAATCTTGATGGTGGTAGCAAGTCTTTTAGTACAGTAAAAAATGGACTAGAGAATGGAGTAGTACGTTTTTTTGATGAAAAAGGTCGGCTTATAGGCGAGAATTTATACCTAAACGGTATGCGGAATGGATATCGCAGGACTTATAATGAATATGGGTCTTTATCCGTTGAGATAATATTTGAGAATGACAAGCCTATCAGTGGAAAATGTTATTGGGGACGTGGCGAGGGTAGAGGCTTGACAATGAACAACGCACAAATCTTCAATTGGCTACATTATGCAACAATAAAGTGCCGTTAAAAATAGGGGCTAAAGATGATTTTAAGATATTTCAAGAGGTTATATAGACTTGTTGCACTGGTCGTGGTCGTATTTTTATCTACCACCATAGCACAGGCTGAGGAGTATAGCGTGTATGTGACAAGGATAGATAGTGACATATACCAAGACCTTTATTCTAAAACGATTATTATTACACGTTATTGTTATGAATTTGCCTATTATGAAGATGCACTATTGATATATAACGGGTCATATTCTTATAACAATAAACTTATCTTTAGGAATGGTAGCTCGTGCGATGTAAAAAGTGTTAAATGACGGGAGGTAATATGAACGAAATCAAAAACCTTAAAAATAGAGTTGGAGAATTATTTTCCAAAGCTGATATTGCAAGGCTAGTTGACCTTGAGGGCGATGCAAGTGATTGCACAGTATCAACGTATTGTTACGGAGAAAAACTTGATGGTACTTATGAGGCTGTTTTATGCAGGTGCGGAACAGGTGGCAAGTTCGGCTATCGCAATAAATGGCTAAATGAGGACAGAACACTTTTTAGGTTTGATTTTGAGAAACCAAATGAAACTGCAATAGCAGATATGAAAAATCCGCACAATAGCGCACGACTGAATTCTGACGTATATATATTCATATATGCTGGGGCTAGAAAATTCAAGCTAGCAGGAAAATTTAGGTGGATGGAAACATTTGAAAACTACAAAGATTGTGATGGAGTAATAAGGTCTTGGGGAAAATTCCGTAAGGAAGTTGAAAATTAAATATAGATAGGGGGATAACAAATATGCTTTGTAAAAATTGTGGCAAGGAAATAGCGAACGGAAGTGAGTTCTGTTCATATTGTGGGACGGCATTCCGTCAAAGTTGGATAAAGTTATTCTTTTCTTCCACTGGGAGGATTACAAGAGCCACGTATTGGTTGCACGTTGTGCTGTCAGTAACGATTGGATGTGCTGTGCTAGCTTTTATCTTGCCTTTATTATTCTATGAAGAAGAAATGGCAGAAGCAGTATATGAGATATTTTCTCGTATTTTATGCCTTATTTTATTTATAAATCCACTAATTAAGCGTTGTCACGATAGAAATAGGAGTGGTTGGTTTATACTATTATTTTTAGTTCCCATAGTAAATCTTTGGGCAATAATAGAACTAGGCTTTTTACGTGGCACTGTAGGAGATAATAAATATGGCTGTGACCCATTACAACAGCAATTAAATTAGGAATTAAAAATGATTTTAACAAAACTTAAAAAGTTGTGTAGGCTTAAAACATTAGTTTTGACTACAATATGTGCACTTCTGTTCACTTCTCCTGTGTGGGCGAGGCTACATGTCAAGCCACATGTCCGTCCTCATGTGAGCGAAGGAGCACCTAAACGTATGAACGTGGATGGCAACAATGATATTCCGCATGTTGGGGGAAGTATATCTAGGTATGGGGCTGCAGACAATACAAGTAAAGCAGACAATACAAGTAAAAATGGTGACACAAATAACAGCGGGGATGACTGGATTGTTTGGGTTTTAGGTGTTGTGCTGGCTATTTATTGGATTTATCGCATATATTTATTCATTGTTGATAATGTTATTCCTACAAAAAATAGTGATAACGATTACAAGGAAAGCGTTAGAAATCAGAATGATATTGAGCGTGGCATAATAAATAGCGGTGTTGCATTGGAAAAAAATCCCAACGATGGGGTAGCTTATTATAACAGAGGGAATAGCTATGCGCTACTTGGTAAATACGATGAAGCAGGGAATGACCTTGAATGGGTTATCAAATATGGTAAAGATGACACGATTGTCAACAATGCTAAAGAACGACTAGCAGACATTAAACGGCTAGCAGAATATAAGGAGAGACAAAAATGAACGATAAAGAGAAAGAGCCTAAATATCAAGAGTTCTTGAATATTAAAGAAACGAGCGACAAAGACTCCAATAAAAGATGGTTGCTGGAAAAGGCTTGGCATGTTAGAGACTTTGAGATAGGTATGTCGTGGCGTAGGGCGATATATTTTGTTGGCTTTATATCTGCTTTGTTTATCGGATATATTAACCTAAAGACAAACAAACAGCAATGCGATTATCCGTATTTGTATCTAATATTGACTGCTGGTGGGTTGTTAGTTTCATATATTTGGTATTTGGTCAATCGTGCCTCAAAGCAAATATATGAAAACTGGGAACACCATATTGACTATTTAGAGAATGATATTGGGGAGTTATACAAAACAGTTATTCATAAGAATTATAGCTTTTGGTCAAATCCCTTAGGTGGCTATCCGATTTCACCCTCAAAGGCGAATACGTTGCTGAGTATTCTTATGTGTTTTGGTTGGCTTATCTTGTTTGGGATAGAGCTACCAAAACAGGTTGAAATCAATTTAGACATACCAACAATTATTCTGCTAGGTGGGATAATAGTATTGTTGTTAGTATTGTTGTTCGGTATTACCTATTGGCTAAAAACAACTGATATGAAAAATAAAGAAAATAAAGACGATGAGGACAAGTTGCAGGCACATAAGCGTGGACTAAAGGATTTAGAGAAAGAATCTAATTGAGAAGTGAAACGTGAGGTAGTCCCCTCACGAGGCATCTTGTAACACATTATAAGCACAAAGTCAAATATTTTGTTCAACACAAAATATTTCTACTGAACTCCTCTACATTCTCGCTGTAATGACTCTTTTAGCAAGATTTTGATATGTATTCCATTAAAATAAAACTAACTGTGCTAATTAAAAATCAGTTAAGCATATCTTATCTCAACCTCTCTTGACAACTTTACTATTTATGGTATTCTAATCCTAGAAAAGATAGGATTATAATCCTATAAATGGCGAGGATGAGAGATGGGCTATGTAAATAGGGCTATTGCGAAGGTATTAACGAAAACTGTTGAGACACGTCCGTTGGTATATCTTAATGGACCGCGTCAGGTAGGGAAATCTACCCTTGCGCACAATGTATGTAATGCTGACAACGTTAACTATATCAGCTTTGATGCACCGTTTGCGCTGGCGCAAGCGAAACAAGACCCCGCTGGCTTTATGAGTGCCCTGCCTGAGGGAAAGTTGAATATTATTGATGAGGTGCAACTGGTTAAGGAAATATTCCCCTATCTAAAAATATCCATAGATGAGAGTCGGTTAATAGGCAGAGGACAAGGGCTATATCTGTTGACAGGCTCTGCCAATTTATTGGCACTGCCTAATCTATCAAGGGCTTTGGTTGGGCGTATGGCAACAATAACCCTATTGCCATTTTCAACTGCTGAATACGCCCAAACGGGCATAAACTTTATTGAAAAACTCTGGACTGATAAACTAGGGTATAGGAAGTATAAAGATTATGACCTATTAGAATATATGCAAAATGCGACCTATCCCGAGCTTGCCACGTATCCGCAGATTGATAGAAAGCAATGGTTTGATGACTATTTAAGCACGATTTTGCAACGTGATGTGCAGGGTGTGGCAGAGATTCGCAACCCTGAAAAGATAGTAATGTTGTTGTCTATCCTTGCAATGCGGGTTGGTAGCCAGCTGAATAACAATAGTGTTATAACAGAAACGAGGTTAGACAATAAAACTTATGATAAATATAAAGCTAGCATAATCAATACTTTTCTAGCATTTGAGTTGAAAGCATGGGCTAAACCAGCCCACCTAAACAAACGCTGGACTAAGGCGAGCAAGCTGTTTTTTAATGATGTCAACCTGCTTTGCTATCTGCTAAGGCGGGATATGCGCGAAATTTATATAAACGACCGTGAGACGTTCGGACATATATTTGAGAACTTTATAGCTACAGAGGTTATGAAGAACGCCTCTGCTCTTATTGGTATGAGTGTATCGCACATGCGCACAAAGGCGGGCAAAGAGGTTGATTTAGTGCTTGAAAATAGTAATGGCGAAGTGCTGGGCATAGAGGTGAAACTCACTAAAAGTGTCAATGATAAAGACTTCACTGGGTTAAAGGAGCTGAAAGTCACCTCTGACAACAAGTTTCAAGGGGGGATAGTAGTCTATACGGGCAATGAAATTGTTCCCTGCGGGGATAAACTCTGGGCTATACCTGCCTGCTATCTATGGAATGAAAACTAGTTATTTTCCCTGTAATGTCATAGTAGATTTTGGACGAATACTTTTATTGACAAAACCTCTACATCTCTGTATAAAGAAACAGAGGAGTATTCTATGATTCAGGAAGCGATTGTAAAGGCGGCGAGCAGGGAAAATCTTAGCTACGAATTAGCTGAGAAGGTAATGGATGAGATTATGAGCGGGAAAGCGAGCGACATTCAGATGGCGGCTTTCCTGACGGCAATGGCAGTGAAAGGGGAGACTATAGACGAGATTACCGCATCGGCAGCTGGTATGCGGAAACACTGCATTAGGATTCTGCATGACATGGACGTGCTAGAGATTGTCGGCACAGGCGGAGACTACTCTAATTCTTTCAATATTTCTACAACTTCGGCGATGGTTATTTCTGCAGCAGGGGTTCCAGTGGCAAAACACGGAAACCGCGCGGCTTCTAGTAAGTCAGGAGCAGCAGATGTGCTTGAAAGCCTTGGGGTGGACATTACGAACTCCCCAGAACAAAGTCTGGAGCTATTAAAGAAAATTGGGTTATGTTTTTTGTTTGCGCAAAACTATCATATTTCAATGAAGTATGTGGCTCCTGTGCGTAAAGAGCTGGGGATTAGGACTATATTTAATATACTGGGACCTCTGGTTAACCCCGCAGGGGCAAATATGGAGCTACTAGGGGTGTATGATGCCGACCTTATAGAGCCGATGGCACAGGTGCTTTCTAACCTTGGGGTGAAGAATGCACTTGTGGTATATGGTCAGGACGGGCTTGATGAGATTTCATTGAGTGCTCCTACTAGCGTCTGTGAGGTGCGCAATGGGACTTTCCGTTCATATACTATTGAACCTGAGCAGTTTGGGTTTAAGCGTTGTAAAAAAGAAGAACTTGTAGGTGGCTCCCCTGATGAAAATGCAAAAATTACGCGGAGTATCCTTTCAGGTGCACAGGGGGCGAAACGGGACGTCGTGTTGCTCAATTCGGCGGCGGCTATCTACATTGCACGTCCATCCCTCTCTTGGAATGACAC
>BNUJ01000087.1 GCA_025997275.1 Deferribacterales bacterium | reverse complement strand
ATGATTCGGTGAACATATCTAGCGATGCCATAATTACTTCATTTGTAGTGAACGATTTCAGTATCCGCCCGCTACCCTTTATAAAGTCTATCTTTTTCTGATAGTCTATAAACATCTCCAGCCTACGGTTGTCGGATTCTAGCTGGTCGGCGTGTATCCCTAAAAATATCGCAATAGACTTCAGCCATACAAACTGCACCTCTGTGGACGGCTGGTGTAATGTAACAGCCAAGTTATATGACGCACTACCTTTACAGAACACTCCCGAACTTATGATGCACTGCTCCGATAGGTGCGTGATAGTCACCTGCGATGTTATATAGTCGGTGCCATCGTAGCCTAAATCGTAGATGTCATACATACCAGTGCTAATGCCATCAGTAGATAGCAAAGGTTCACATAGACTGCCGTTGCTGACCTTCCATATAGTCCAATGAGGAAAACCTTTTGAATGCAAAAGCTCTCCCAGAGATGACATAAAGCCATTCATATTGCTAGAAAACAGGGTACTAAGGAGCGAATGTTTCATGTAATTATATCTCCAGCTTTCAACAACTCTTTAATCTTTTCAGCCAAGCCAGCAACATTCTTGATGACAAGCCCGCTACCTTTAACAAGTTTCTCCATCAGGTCGGTGAACTGCGCCTCAAAATCAGCATCGTTGCGTTTCTTAGAGAAATGTGCAAGCCTATCCGCCCAAAATACCGTCTTGGCAATAACGTTATCTTGCGGGTCGTGGTGCATCTTGAGTGCCTGCACTAGCTCACCTGCCAACTGCCAGCGTTCTGCTATCATCCCCGCTACCTCGGCATGGTCTAGCTTTATTTGGGCACGTTCTTCCTGAGCATCATGCACTATTTGCACTAGAAACTCTACCAACACTATCTTGCCTATATCATGGAACAAGCCCGCCAAGAAATACATATCGGGGTCAGCCCCAGCCTCCCTAGCAAGCATTTCACAGAGCACGGCAACCATATATGCATGTGCCCATAGCGCGGTGCCAGTGGTATCATACATCTTGAAAGGTTTATTATAGTAAGAATTAGTGGCAGTAGCCAGCGCAATATTCTTAACAGCCTCGCCACCCACTAGGACAATAGCCTTATCAATACTAGATACGTGCTCACGCAACATAAAAAACGGGGAATTCACCATTCGCACAACCTTGCTAGATATGCCCTGGTCCATCTTTACCTGCTCTGTTACGGCAGACATAGGCACATTCTTGTCTTTGCTCATAGCTATTATCTTATTGACGATAACAGGCAGCATAGGAACGTTCTCAGTCTTAGCCAGTATCTTTATTTTCAAACGTTCAAAGTCATTAGCCCCGCCAGTGGCTATGGGCACATCTAGGTTTAACAGCTGGTCTATCTTCTTCTTCATAGCATCGCCGTTAATCGGTGGGTAGAAAACGCCATGCACGCGCATTCCGCGCAATTTTTCTATTATAGTTTTCTCATTAGTGTTCAGATATAGCAGTATAGGTATATTAACATTGCTACCAGTCGGTATATTAGCGATGTCAGCAACTGTCGCTACCTCACAAACACACAGATTCACCTTTCCGCTTGATACCAGCTGGGCATAACCACGCAACTCCACCTGTATGGAAAGCCCTGTTACTTTAGAACCAAAATATAGTATTTGCAACATACTCAACACTCCTCGCTCTTATCCTATCTTGCCAAGCTTATCACGTATCATAGCCTCAATGCGCCCGTCAAGCAATATAGCCTTGTTAAACGCCCCCTTAGCCCCAACCAAGTCGCCCTTGTAGTAGAGGCAGTTGCCCAGCTCATAAAAACCCATAGCATAGTCAGGGCTAATCGTTGTAACCTGCTTAAACTCACGCTCTGCCTTGTCAAGCTCGCCATTCTTGAAATATATGCTAGCTAGTATTATACGTGCGCGAATGTGGTCGGGGTTGCGCTTGACAGCTTCTAGCAGGTGGGGGATTGCCTTTTCAAACAACATCATATCGTTGTAAATTTGTCCGAGCTGGTAATGGTATAGTGCTCTGTCAGGTTCAAGCTCTACAGCTTTGGCAAAATAGCCACCAGCATCAGCGTATCTGCCTATATCGTTATATGACAACCCTAGATAGTAATACGCTTGCGCAGAAGGCTTGTCCGCCTTAATGCAGTCTTGCAACAACCTAATGGCGTTGTTCACATCGCCTGAAATATAGCTATCAATACCTTTTTCTACGTTATCCATATCATCGTAGTGTATAGCATTTGTTAATGCATTGCAACTACTACCCCATAATGCATAAATAATTTTTATTTTTTTCGCTTGTCAGGCTTGACAGACGTTTTTTTCTTGCCTATAATAGCCCTCCCTGCACTTTGATGGGGGCCAATAGCTCAGTTGGTTAGAGCCACCGGCTCATAACCGGTAGGTCCTAGGTTCAAGTCCTAGTTGGCCCACATTTCATTATATGTTTAACGAGAGGTCTTTCTTTATGCCTAACGCTGTTCCCAGTCTTGACGTTCTTGCAACATATTTTGAAAGCGAGCTTTCAGATATTAGAGTGCAATCCAGTTGGGATTTTTCGGGTAGACAACTCTATCTTGGCAATAGCGAAGTTCATAATATCTGCCTAGCACTAGACCCCACCGCTGATGTCGTCAAACAGGCAATAGCTGCTAAATGCAACCTCTTAATCACGCACCACCCGCTATTCTTTACCGCCAGCAAAGGCTTGAACGTCAACAGCATTCGCGATAAGCTCGTTGTAGAGGCTATCAAAGCGGGGTTGAATATATTCTCATACCATACTAATCTTGATATGGCAGCGACTGGCACAAGCAACTATATCTTAAAATTATTATCAGCAGAGGACGTAGGAATGTTGGCGCACGAGCTAGACGCCGAATATCTAAAGGTTGAAGTATTTGTGCCGACCGATAAAAAAGAGGCTATTATAGATGCCCTAGCTAGTGCTGGCTGTGGGGCTATCGGCAATTATAGACGTTGTGCATTTAGCAATGAGGGGGTGGGGACGTTCACTCCGCTTGATGGCGCAAACCCATATATCGGGGCAGTCGGCAGGGCTGAACAGGTGGCGGAGAGCTGTGTATCAGCAATATTACCCTACCGCTTGAAAAGTGCAGTTATATCTGCTATAAAGGAAACGCACCCTTATGAGGAACCAGCGTTCAACTTTATTAGGATAGATAGCCCTATAAGCTATGGTTTCGGACGCATTGGCAGATTTAACAAATCTGTGCCATTTGGTGAACTAGTGGAGCGGCTAAAAGATGCCCTAAAACTTGACAATGTCGGCTGTAATATAGCTGACTATAGCGGTGACGTGTCTAAGTTTGCTGTGATAACTGGTAGCGGTGCGAGTTTGTGGAGGTCTTGCGTAGAAAAGGGTGTGAATATCTTAATCACTGGAGACTTAAAACACCACGATGCACTGGATGCTAGGCAGGCAGGTGTGTGCATTATAGATGCAGGGCATTATGCTACGGAACGTGTGTTTATGGAGTATTTGGCAAGGGAACTAATGGCGCGGTTTAATGTGAAAGCGTTTTGCGCTGATGAAACCGCATCAATCATTCATATATAATGGAGGCGTAGATGTTAGACGGCACTATTGAAAATTTAGTAAAGCTTCAGGCAATTGACACAAAGATTGCGAGCGTTGCTAGGGAGCTTGATAAGATACCTGAAATGCTGAAAGGGCATAAGTTAGCTATGGATGTTGCGGCTGCTGAGCTAGCCAACAATACCAAGTCGCTAGAACTGGAACGAGCAAGTATCTTGCAGCTTGAAACAGCACTGGTAGAGTATAATAAAGACGTAGAGGAGGCTAACAAAAAGAAAGTGGCTGTGCCTATTGAGCGGCTGGAAGAGGTTGATGCCGAGATACGAGAAAAGCGTATGGCAATCGTAAGCGTTGAAGAGAAGCTACGTTTCTCTAGGGGGCAGGTAGAACGGCTTGAGGAGTACATGACCTCACACGCTAAAGAGGCGACTGATACGAAAGAGGCTTACGAGAAAGAGAAAGCTCAGCGCGAGGTTGACAATAAAGGTTTATTTGATGAGATTGAAATGCTCAAAGCAGAGCGTGACAACTTTGTAGTCGCTCTCAAAAGTAAGAATAAAAAATATGAACGGCTTGTTGCCAAGTATGACAAGACGTTAAATAGCCGCAACAATTTAGCTGTGTCAAAGGTAGTGGACGGGTTCTGTACTGGTTGCTATTTGAAACTGCCGCCTGAGCTAGCAACTGACATAAAACGAGGCAAAGAGCTGATAGAATGCCCATATTGCCAGCGTTTTCTACATGACGAGACCGTAGCGGTATAGTTATCGTGTATGTATAAAGTCTATTGCGATGGTGCATCGCGCGGCAATCCTGGTCCCTCTGGGGCAGGGTTTGCCGTTTTTGATGCGGCAGGCGAGCTATTGCATAGCGATGGGCTACCGCTGGGGCAAACCACCAACAATGTAGCTGAATACACCGCTCTGATTGAGGCGGCGAAGTATGTCAAGACGCTGCCAGCTGATGAGGTGGAGTTTCTAATGGACTCTGAGCTTGTAGTGAAGCAAATTGCGGGCATATATAAGGTCAAGGCTACGCACTTAGTGCCGCTGTATCAGGAGGCTGTCAACTTGGTAGCTTCACTGAATGCAACGTGTACACACATCCCTCGCGAACAAAATAAACTGGCTGACAAGCGAGCCAACGACGGCGCAGATATGAGCGAGCAAGCGGCTACTACACAAAGATGTTTGTGTCAATAAACGCTCTACCGTTCATTTAGTTCTTGCCTATTAAAGATGAAATCAGACATATCAATATTCAGTTTAGGAAAGTGGTCACTCTTGCGTTCAGCAGGCTTGCCACGTGCGGGCACAACCACATGCACAAATGCACTTGCAACGTCTTTATATCTAGCGGGCAATCTAATAACCCCATTTAACCCCTATATACTACGAGTATATGAGATGTTTCTGATATTGTCAAGTTTTCCTCTTACTACTTTGAAAATAGCCAACTAGTCTTGTCTATATATGGCACACGCTCAGTCCAGCCGTGTTGTTTCATATAGCTGAATATAGCTTCTCTATCTATGTCTTTGCCTATGTCTTCCTCGTCAAAACCGCTATAACGTGCATATATGATTACCTGCTTGTCGTTTGGCAGATGTGATAGTGCCTTTCCTAACATATCCATATTTTCAAGAATCACAGTCGTTTCGCGCAGGTTCAGCATTTTATACTCCAACTCACCAACACCATAAGGAACATTGCTAATCAATATAGCAGGTATATCACGGTAGCTAGTAGCAATATTATTATAGTTAGTCTTGCTGTAGTAGTATGATGAGTTGCTCCTATTATTTATTAAAGCAAATACTAAAACAAGTGCTACAAGCAACTTTTGAGCAATATTGACATTACCCAACAATCTATCAAGTGCATATTTTAAGCTAACAACCAGTAGTAGGACTAAACTTGGCACAAAGTCCCATATATGGAAAAACTTGGAATGCATAGGAACTACGTTAGTCCATCTAGAAATGGTAAGCAGATATAGGAATATTGCCAGCGCAATAGATGCACATAATAAGCTCTTACTAGACCATACTACAAGAATTCTAGATTTAACCATAGCCACAATCAACAGCACGACAATTAACAAGGCTAGCCATAACAACGTGCCATTGAACAATCTGCCATTCAAGGCTTGAAGCCACTCAATAAAGAGCGCAACCATACCGCTAACATTGTTCACAACTTTGCTACCGTCATTAAGTGCCCCAAGAACGCTAGGATTGAATACGTAGTAGAATACTCCACTTAATACTAATGAGACTGCACATTTTGCAA
>BNUJ01000086.1 GCA_025997275.1 Deferribacterales bacterium | reverse complement strand
CAAATACACCTAAATGAGCTAGTTCAAGAGCTGGAAAGACCCTCAAAAAAGTTAGACAAGAATTACTCTGGCGAATATGACTTCTGGTATAAGGGAATAAAGATAGAGGTAAAAGCCTCAAGAGCGGTGGACGCTGATAGCCATGAGCCTTTATATATCAAAGCATTGTCGTCAGCCTCAAAGTTGCCTTATGATATGAACTTTCAACAGATAAAAGCACATTGTTGTGATGTTTTTGTCTGGATTGGAGTATGGAGAGACACAATAAGATACTGGGTAATCCCATCAAGCGACATCTTGAATAACAAGTATTATTCCATAGGACAACATCGTGGCAACACCAGCGAGGGGCAACTACACATTAACGATAAGAATATAGCTGATTTTAAGCTATATGAAGTTAAGCCTGCTGATATACTAGCAAGAATAACTGCACTATGAATAGAGGAGAAGTAAAACTCGCCGTGTCGTATGCCACTATGAACAATTGGCACAGGCTGGGTGTCGCCAGCGTTGACGTGTCTAGTAGGCTTTCAAGGAGAGCAAACAAACGATATTCCACCAAAAATATCCTCCCTGCGGAGTATATAAAGAATACCGCCAGCATAATACAAGTCAATGCTATATTAAACTTCATAAACATAAACAATATAGCCAGTTCAGACGCTATATATTCAATAGCACTTAACTTATTGCAGAAATATAGCTTGCTGTCGGGAAACCCATTTTTAGAGAGCATATTAGACGAGTTTTCAGCTAATATTTGTGAAGAACTTTTAACTTGTCCTCTGCCTCAAGATGAAACAGATATATTAGGGGTAATATACCAGTCTATATTAAAAGAAGGGGACAAGAACAAGAAAGGTTCTTACTATACACCTGATAGTGTTATAAAAAGTCTTGATGTCAAGGTAGGTAATGGGGACAAGATACTTGACCCGTGCTGTGGAACAGGCAGCTTTCTGTTGTCCTTTGCCGACAAGGTAAGTGCTCCTACGCTTTTGTATGGTGTGGATATTGACCCTATCGCCTGTTTTATAGCTAAAATCAACCTTATCATAAGGTTTAAGCATATAATGTTTTCTCCAAATATCTTTAATGCCGACTTTCTCATGCTTAATAGCACATCCAAGTTTGATATTATAGCTACTAATCCGCCTTGGGGAGCGTTGCCGTCAGACGAATATAAACTATACTTTGGCAGAGAATTTTCAAACGAGTCTTTTTCTTACTTTATTGTAAAGGCTACTGAATTTCTAAAAAGTTCAGGGAGATGTTTCTTTGTCTTGCCCATATCTGTATTGAACGTGCAAGCCCACAGAGCAATTAGGCGGTATATTTTAGACAACTTCAGCGTAGAGAACATTACTTTGCTGGGAAAAGTATTTAATGGGGTATTAACAGATATTGTGTCCATCTCCTTATCAAACCTGCGGTTAGACAAAAATATATTAGAAATACACAACGGCAAGGATGTGATGTTTGTAGAGCAATCAGCATTTGAAGCTGACACTAACTATAACTTTTCCATTATCAGCAGAAAAGACGATGTCATTCTGCGCAAAATATTTGATGTTCCACATAAAACCCTTGCTCAAAGCGTTTGGGGGTTAGGCATTGTCACAGGCAACAACGAAATATATATATCCAAAGATAAAAGCGTAGGGGAAAGAATATACACGGGAAAGGAAATCAATAAGTTTCTGTTAAAGGAGAGCAACAAATATATTGACTATAAGCGGGATAACTTTCAACAAGTGGCAGCTGATAACATATACAGGGCGAAAGAGAAATTATTTTATAAGTTTATATCAAAGAATTTGACATTTGCTTATGATAATACACAAAGTCTTTCGCTCAATAGCGCGAATATACTTATTCCGAATATTGCTGGCTATTCCATCAAGGCTGTAATGGCTCTATTGAACTCTGCTCTCTTTCAGTATATTTATAATAAAAAGTTTGGAGAGATAAAGATATTAAAGAGCAATTTATTACAACTGCCATTTCCAATTCTACATGGTAATGAGAATGAACGATTGACCTATCTTGTTGATAGGATACTCTCAGAAAAGACAACAACAGGCTATATAGAGCAGATTGATGAGCTAGTGTTTAGCCTGTTTAGGCTGGATAAACAGGAGATAGCCCGCACTGTATTGCGATAATAATGATTTTGTCAAGGGGGTATTCTTTGCTACCCTCCCTATCAAGCAAACCTATTTACAGATTACCTCTAATCCTTTTAACCAATTCGCAAGCTGTGCACTATTCATTGTCAAACCTTTACCCTCTCCAAGCCCCCAATAACACTTGCCACTTATAGGCGTTTCCATATCGTCCTTAAATGTTATTATTACTTGCAAAGAACCATATTCATCATAATCCTTTCTAATATACTTGCCCTCCTTAAAAGTTCCCTCGCGTAGCAATGCCCCGCTTTCGGAATACTCTTTTGTTACGCCAATTAGTTTGTCGTCTTTATAAGTTTCTTCACGTCCTAATGCACCACTTTCATAGTATTCTTTTAAGACGCCGTTCATTTTACCACCCTTAAAAGCTGCCTCGCCTTGTAATGCGCCACTCTCATAATAGCCCTTTACAATACCCGTGATTGGCTTGCCGCTACTATCAACAATAATATCATCTTTATTAAATGCATCTTTATCCATTACGTATGTTTTCTCTTGTGCCACAGCAACAGAGGCTAAAAGAACAAATACGAATAAAAAGCCAAGAAATCTTTTCATAACATTTTCTCCAACATTTATTTGATATTTTATAGCACAACATCCGCACCTTGACAATACCACCTTATCCGCCGTAAAATCACGTGGCAGGCAAACCACGTCAATAGCCTGCCCGAAAGTCGCTTTAACGTGCTACATTACTATAAGCGGCTTTACGAAGTTAAGCACAGCTTGGGCATCAGCGATAGCCCTTTGCATATCTTGCTCTGTGTTTGAGCTTTCATTCGGGTAGCGTGTATTAACACTATATTTATTGAGTTTTTGGCAATGTGATACTATAGAGTTAAAAGTAGCAGACATTTCAATGCATTGACTGCATAAGCCCTCTAAGTCGTGCGTTTTCTGTGGGTTTATGTTATTCAACACGATAAAGCTTTTCAGGCATTTTTCTGCTGACTGCTGGCAGTGAAAGCAGATAATTTCAACGGGTAGCGGACAATGACCAGTCAAGAAAACTGCACTGCTCAAATCTAATTCTGCTATATGCAACCACTCCAGCGCACTTTCAAGCGCAGTCATAGATAACAATTCCCCGTTGAGAAATTTCCCGTTCTAACGTGGGACCCGTTGAACGATAGTTAAAACGTGATTTCTTGGCTACAAGAATATCGGTAGAGATTAACTTCTTCCCCCACACGGCTTCCGTTATCTTGTCCATAGCATCAAGGTCACGATAAGGGGCATCGTCTTTCATAACGACATACAGGTCTACGTCTGAGTCGTTAGCAGGGGTGCCGTAAGCGTGTGAGCCAAAAAGAAATATCTTTTCAACTGGCAATACACCAACAATTATATCTCTTACGAGATTGACTTGCTCTGCTATATGCTTATCCATAGTTTTATGATAGCACAACATCCACACCTTGACAATACCACCTTATCCGCCGTAAAATCACGTTATGATAAATAATAGTATAGTTATAGCTACACGTGGTTCACAGCTTGCATTGTGGCAGGCAAACCACGTCAAGAGTCTGATAGAAAGCCACTATCCTGACTATAAAGTCACCATTAAGGTTATGAAAACCACAGGCGACAGAATTCTTGACAGACCGCTTGCTGACATCGGAGGCAAAGGTTTATTTGTTAAAGAGATTGAACAGGCAATAATATCCCACGAGGCAGATATAGCCGTCCATAGTATGAAAGACGTGCCGATACTGCTTGCAGACGGTTTAGAAATCTGCACCGTGCTTGTCCGCCAGTTGCCAAATGACGCTTTTTTGTCATTAAAGTATAATTCTATTGACGAACTGCAAAACGGGGCAGTTGTAGGCACATCAAGCCTAAGGCGCAAATTGCAACTATTGGCAATTAAACCCAACCTGAGCATAAAAGACCTGCGTGGCAATGTTGACACCCGCATACGCAAGCTGGAGTCTGGCGAATACGATGCGATAATTTTAGCACAGGCAGGGCTTAACAGGCTTGGATTGACTGAACATATCAAAGAAACTATATCTACAGACACAATCCTACCTGCCGCCTGTCAGGGTGCACTAGGCGTTGAAGCGCGTTCAGATGACAAACAGATGTTGGAACTATTAGCACCACTGAAATCACCAGAGGCAGAGCTTACTACCATAGCGGAGCGAGCATTCTTAATTAAACTAAACGGCGGTTGCCAAGTTCCTATCGCTTGCTATGCAAATATCACTAACGGCAAAATGTGTGTTGCGGGTTATTTGGCATCGCTAGATGCAAAACTGGTGATAAAAAGAGAGGTTAGCGGCAGGGCAAGCGATGCAGGGCAGCTAGGAGACGAACTAGCTAATATGGTGTTAGCAGACGGCGGAGACAAGCTCCTAATGGGGCTGAACGGGTGAATGCGCTAATCACACGAGTTAGCGAACAGTGCACTCAAACGGCACACATTTTTGAGTCTCGCGGTATTACGCCGTTCATAAAACCTATGCTCTGCCTTGAAAAGCTCCGCGATGTTAGTTTCAAATATGATAATTATGACTATTGCATCCTATCTAGCCCGTCAGCAGCAAGGTTTTTCACAGAAATTATTAAAGACCGCCCATTAGATATAAATAATTACGCGGTAGTTGGGGAAAAGACCGCTAAAGAACTGTTGGTAGCTATAAAGCCGAAAAATGCTATTATAAAACCTGAGAGAGCATATACAAAAGAACTGTTATTGTTATTGAAAGCGCGAGATTTTAACGGCAAACGGGTGTTGCTGGCGGGGGCGAAAGAGCGCATACAAGACATCACAGAGGATTTGCAGGCACTTGGAGCGACTACTGATGTTGTTGATATTTATGAAAATGTGCCTATTATATACCCAGCTGGAGAGGTGCAGCGGCTCATAAGCGACAACAAAATAAATATAGTGACGTTCTTCTCCCCATCCGCTGTCCGAGCTTTTTTCACACAGGCGAGACTATCTGCTAATATTGCGGTCGTTTGTGTGGGCAAGACTACGAACGAGACGTTGTTAAACTATGGGGTAACCGCTATCATAGCGCAGGAACAGAGCGCAGAGGGCGTTGCAGAGGCTATTTTATCTTATGGAGGTGCAAAATGCTAGAATGCGCTATACTCGCCATAGGGGAAGAGTTACTTGAGGGCAGTGTTGTTGATACAAACAGTTCGTTTTTAGGGCGTTTATTGGTTGAAAATGGTGCAACTCCGCGTATAGTGCGCACCGTAGGCGATTCTATTGCTGAAATATCCGCCGCTATGCGTGAGGCGATGGACAAGTGCCAGCTGGTACTCACAACTGGCGGGCTGGGACCAACATTTGACGACCTAACGTCAGAGGCTATGGCAAAGGCTTGTGATAAAAGAACAATCTTATATGAAGAGGTTAAGGAGCACGTGCAAAAGCGACTCAACAGGCTTAACTTAACTATGGGTGATAGTCAATTGCGGCAAGCGATGTTGCCTGAGGATGCAATATTATTTAAGAATGAGCATGGCACAGCTTATGGATTCGGCTCTGAATATAAAAAATCGCTCATAATAGCTATGCCGGGCGTGCCCGCTGAGATGAAAATAATGTTTAGTGAACAGGTGTTGCCCTTTATTAAAGAACGATTCAACCTATGCCCGACATATCGCTCTACATTGCGCTTTGCTGCTCTGCCAGAATCAAAGCT
>BNUJ01000085.1 GCA_025997275.1 Deferribacterales bacterium | reverse complement strand
GTGGATACACTCGGTGCGTCGCGAAGGGGTATCCACCTCTTGCGTGAAAGTGCAGACAACTATATAATGAGCAGATGAATTTCGTATATCATGGAAGTAGCGTTATCGTTGAAAAGCCAGAGTTGCGCTTTTCGGTTAGAACCCTTGACTTCGGGCACGGGTTTTATACGACTACTAATGAGGAGCAGGCAAGAGCGTTTGCCGTTAGCGTTCAAAAACGAGCGGTGCGGGCTGGTGCTGTGAACGCTGGCAGATTTGTCAGTATATACGAAATAGATTACGAACTAATGTTGAAAGAACTTAATCTATTACTCTTTGAAACGCCTAATGACGAATGGCTTGATTTTGTAGTCGCTAACCGCAGAAATATTTATGCTGGTAAAAAGTATGATATAATACGTGGTCCCGTTGCAAATGATACAGTATATAGGACGATTATAGCCTATATGAACAACATATATACCAAACAACAGGCAATAGAGCTATTAAAGGTTAGGGAGCTGTATGACCAGATTGCGTTAGCAACAGAGAAAGCTATCTCATTTTTGCGCTTTACTGGCTACAAGGAGGTCTAGGCTATGGATGAATTAAAAGATTACGACCCATCGCAGTTTAAGGGGATACTTGAACTGCTTATTCCATCTGTTATTGAGGAGATAGTAAAGAACCGCAATGTTTCTGAAGACAAGGCGTTTGAGTTGCTATACTTATCACGACTTTATTACCTGCTTGAAGAGGAGGGCACAAAACTTTGGCATCTCAGCCCCTTAACGCTGGCTAACTTGCTGAATGAAGAGCTTGAAACGGGCAAGATTACGTTCCCTGAGGCGGCGTAATGGAATGCCCAACTGACTTTATCGTTTATTGTATTGAGGAATATAGGGATGCATATAACCTATCTGGCGAGGAGACGATAAAACTATTCAAAAAGTATGACGTGCTAAACTATATCCGTGAACGCTATGATATGTTGCACATTGAGGGCGGGCTTGCAATCGCCGAAGATATAAGGGCATTAACATCTGATAAAGTTGCTGAACTCGCAGGGCTTTCAGTCGCAGATATAGAAAGATTGTGAGGGGAATTGCAGTCGCCACTTAGAGCCTTGACATAACATATAGAGTATTGTAACATACGAAATATTCTTTGGGGGTATCGGGATGACAGACAGACAGACAGACAGACAGACAGACAGACACTCTTTATTAAGTAAGTTTTTCTTGGTGCGTCGCGAGGGCGTATCTACGGTCATTCGTGTGCTTGGGCTGAAGATAAAAATACCCAGCAAAAACAAGCAAGCACAAGCGCGGGTCATGGAGTTAAAAAGGTATCAGGATAGTGGATATGGCAAAATGTATAACGCCATAAATGACGCTGTTAGACGTTGGTCAACCCCTGCCAGATTGTATGTAGTCAATATAATGCTTACGGAGCATTGCAATTTTAACTGCTTTGCCTGTGGCAATTTTTCGCAACTGGTGGAACCAGAATATGCCGATATTGATGTTGTTACGAGAGATTTAACGAAATTAGCAGAACTCACTGGTGGGGCAGTTGACTACATTCAGCTAACTGGTGGCGAACCATTATTACATCCCAACGTAATCTCATTTTTTGAAATATCACGCAAGTTATTCCCAGATTCAAGAATTAGATTTATTACTAATGGAATACTTCTGCCTAAACAGGGGGTAGAGTTTTGGGAAGCTGTTAAAAAGTATAAGGTAACGTTAGCCCCTACGAGATACCCAGAGATAGATTGGGATAAAGTAGAGTCTTACGCTGCGCAGTTTGGAGTAGAGTTGCAATATTTAGATGGCGTGGAGAGAGAATCTCTGTATCGCCCATTTGATACAAGAGGTGTTCAGAATGAGACTATGAACTTTAGTATGTGTCCCAGTGCTGGACAGTGTCAAATATTAAAGGACGGTAGATTTTATCTATGTATATTTCCGGCAGTTATACGTCACTTTAACAAGCATTTTAATCAGAGTTTAGAGGTTTCTAAATTTGACTATATAGAGCTAGATAAAGTTCAGAGTGTGCAAGAGATACTTTCACTAGTTGCTAGACCGTTGCCATTTTGCAGATACTGTAATATATGGGGGCACAAGAGGATGGGAACTCATCTTTTAAGTAACAGAGATATTAGCGAGTATGTTATGCCTGAGCAGATAAAAGATATATAGCACTTGACTATCTCTTGTTTTTATTATATTGTCGGTCTATGTCAGATACTGATACCAACAGAGAGTATAAGGATAGCGTATTTACCAAGCTATTCTCTGATAAAGAGAAGCTCGTTGAGCTATACAATGCCATTGACGATGTTACCTATACGTTGTCAGATGGCATTATAATAAATACCTTAGAGAATGTTCTGTTTATGGGCAGACGAAACGACATATCATTTACCATAGGGGATAAGCTAGTTGTTTTAATGGAACATCAATCAACTATAAACGATAATATGCCGTTGCGGTTTTTAGAATATATAGCTCGTTTATATGAAGGTATGGTGGATAACGATGCGGTATATAGGAGGAACAGGTTGACAATTCCTCGTCCAGAGTTTATAGTGTTATATAATGGCGTTACTCCACTAAAAGCAGATGATTACTATATAAAGCTATCTGAGATGTTTGCAAAAGACGAAACAAGAAAGGATACACATAGCTTTTTAGAGTTAGAAGCGAGAGTGTTGAATGTTAATAAAGGACATAATAGCAAGGTATTGCAAGCGAGTGGAACGCTTGGGGACTATGCGGAGTTTGTAGAGGTAGTTAGGCAAGAGACAAAGGGGGTAGATAGCGAGGATAAGGTAGCTTTAGCTGGTGCAATGGAGCGGGCTATAAGGCTCTGTATAGAGCGGGGGATACTAAAAGACTTTCTATATAAACACTCACGGGAGGTAATGAATATGGGTATGCTGACATCAGAGTTTGACATCAATGTAGCTAAAAGGGTATGGCGTGAAGAGGCGTTTGACGAGGGCATGCTAATAGGTATGCAGGAGGGCAAACAAAAAGGCTTGCTGGAGGGCGAGCAGAGAGGCAAGCTAGAGGGCTTGCTGGAGGGCGAGCAGAGAGGCAAGCTGGAAGGCTTGCGAGCAAAGGCGTTAGAGATTGCCAAGGGGCTTTTGACTAGTGGCTTTGCACTTGATAAAGTTGCTGAACTCACAGGGCTTTCAGTTTCAGAGTTAAAAGAACTACAGAACGATATAATTGTATGATAAAGCACGTATAGTTGCCATCTCGTAATAGAATAAGTCTATGTTAACGTTGTGCTCTGACACCTCTGGCTCTGTTATGTCATTCACGCTTGTTGAAATGGTGAATGACACAGCACGATGGTTAAATTCTTATAGTATTAGCTCTGAAAATATGGTTGGTGAGCTATTTTTTCCTAATATTAAACAATTCTTTGCTAGTACAAGTGCAAAATTAGGCAGACGGCTTGTCCCGCAGGATATTGACGAATGGGTTTCTATAGTCGGTCCAGGCTCATTTACGGGTATTCGTATAGGTATAGCAGCTACTGCTGGTATTGCGCTTGGGCTTGGCAAGAAACATTTAGGGGTTTCATCGCTGGATGCTGCAGCTATTGTATCTGGACTTGAGAGGCTTGCATTAGCTGTGCGGATTAGATTTGGCGAATACGCCGTTCGTAGTTATGATTTCACAAACAATATATTCTCAGATGTCTATATCTCTAAAGAAAGCGCGCTTGAGAAGGACGTTTTAATAATAGGCACTAGAGATTCGCAGTTGTCGTGCATTACAGAAGCTATAATGCATGGGCATTGGACGAGTTTTGCGTGTGAACCTGTTGCCTACTACGTGAAACGTCATGAGGCGGAGGAAAGTCTTGCTCAGACGAGCAACATTTGACGATATTGCTTTGCTGTCTAGCATAGAGCAACGCTCATTTTTGCTGGCTTGGAGCGAGGCTAATTTTCGGGCAGAGCTTGAAAAGGGCTATTCTTTTACCTATATTTACTATCAGAATAATATGCCTGTGGCGTATATATCAATCTGGGAGCTACTTGACGAGGGAGAAATTTTGTCTATTGCTGTTTTGCCTGATGTGCGTGGACAGGGGATTGCTACGGAAATACTATCTTATGTGTTTGAGAGACATAGCGGTGTTTTATCTTGGCACTTAGAGGTGGATTCTACTAATGAAATAGCTATCAAGCTATATAAGAAACGTGGATTTGAGGCTAACAGGCTTATTAAAAATTACTATAGTGCTGGCAGGGACGCTATACAGATGAAGATGAGCGTCAATGAAGGCAAGGGATTAGGGTGAGGGAAGATAGAACTGAGACTGCAAAATTTTAGCTTGAATATACGTTGAGATATGTATATTATTAGGTAGTTTATAAAAGGAGGTGTGTTTGATGAGTAAAAATACTTATCTGTTTACGTCCGAGTCAGTGACGGAAGGTCACCCGGACAAGATGGCAGACCAGATATCTGACGCAGTGTTAGATAATCTGCTATCACAGGACCCCGACAGCCATGTGGCATGCGAGTCTATGCTTACCACAGGGTTGGTCGTAGTGAGTGGCGAAGTTTCTACTAAGGGCTACGCTGATGTGCAAAATATCGTTCGCGGTGTAGTTAAGGACATTGGCTACACTAGAGCTAAGTTCGGTTTTGACTATGAAACTTGCGGTGTAATATCTGCTCTGAATAGGCAATCGCCTGACATAGCGATGGGTGTTAACCCTGGCGGTGCAGGTGACCAAGGGCTGATGTTTGGCTATGCCTGCAAGGAGACTAGCGAGCTGATGCCACTGCCGATAATGCTTGCCCACAAGCTGTGTATGCGGCTGACTAAGGTTCGTAAAGATGGACTTTTGAACTATCTGCGTCCAGACGGCAAGTCTCAGGTGACGATAGAATATCAAGATGGCAAGGCTTTGCGTGTGCATACGGTAGTTGTTTCTTCTCAGCATAGCGAAGATGCTGATATGGAACAGCTTCGTGCGGACATTATAAAAAATGTTGTCCGTCCCGTTATCCCTGCCGAACTTTTTGACGATAAGATAATCTATCACATAAACCCGACTGGCAGGTTTGCTATTGGCGGACCTATGGGCGACTGCGGGCTTACTGGCAGAAAGATAATAGTTGATAGTTATGGCGGTTCGGGTCACCATGGTGGTGGCGCATTCAGCGGCAAAGATGCCACTAAGGTTGACCGCTCTGCTGCTTATGCGGCGCGCTGGGCGGCTAAGAATATTGTCGCATCGGGTGTTGCTGACAAGTGCGAGCTACAGGTGGCTTACGCTATAGGTGTGGCAAAACCAGTGTCTATATTGGTTGATACGTTCGGCACGGGTAAGATACCAGAGGTAGAGATAGAAAAGATTGTTGATAAAATCTTTGACCTTACCCCTAATGGTATCATAAAGGCGTTAGACCTGAGGAAACCGATATTTAAGAGTACTGCTGCTTACGGGCACTTCGGCAGAGATGGCTTTACTTGGGAAAAGACTGACAAGGCAGGGGAAATAGCTGCTCTTGCTGGCAAACTAGGAGCATAATAATGAAATATGACGTTAGAGACGAATCGCTTGCATCTGCGGGCAAGAAAAGAATTTTATGGGCTGATAAAGATATGCCTGTGCTTGCAGCTATCCGTGAGCGATTCTCCAAGTCCGCGCGCCCTGCTCGCGAGTCCGCGCCCACACCAGCCATAACCCGCCACAACAAACGTCTTACCCGCAAGGAGCACATCCGTAGCGCGAATAATGCCGTCTATAGTAGATTGACCCGTGCCGTATCTGTTATCAAACATAAACTTTGTTTGAACATCGTTCACCGCTACTACAGGGAAACGCAACACACCCGCCTCTTGCATAGCTTTCAACCTAATCACCCCTGTAGTCGTTTCCTCCATACTGCCTATAATATGCTTATGGAGTTCAGGGTGATTCTTTAATATTGCACTTACAAGGTCAGCACCATCATCCATAGTAATATGCGGTTCATGAGCGATACCCGCCTCAAGGTGTTTGTAATAAGTAGCATTGTCCTCACCTTTCTTGGCAAACACGGGAACATTAAAAT
>BNUJ01000084.1 GCA_025997275.1 Deferribacterales bacterium | reverse complement strand
TGACGGGAAATACGCCACCCAAGCACTGCCAGGGTTATACCCGCATAGGTACACATTTATGCGGTATATTCCGCCTGCACAACACGTAAGCATTGCGGCGTAAAATGATTTTCTAGGTGTGTTGGCATTATAAAATTTCCAAAGACCAGCCACCAGTAGCCCTATCTCTAAGATAAACACCAGCGAATAAAAGCCTGATGAAAAGATTGCAGTGAATTGCCCGCGAATGACGATATCTACCATACGGATAGCTAACCAGCCAGCACCGATATAGGCGGCTACCTTAGCAAGCCCAAGAACAGGCATCTCATACTTCCTCCCAAAGCCCACAGAGGCAAGCCCAGACTCAAACTGCACTATAGAAAAACCCATTAGGAATGCATTTACTAAAAATAACAACGGTAACAAATTTGTCTGCCACAGCGGATGCAACTTATATCCAGCTATTATGAACAGAGAGCCTAGCGATGATTGATGCATCGTAGGTAGCGTCATACCAAGCGGAATTATAACAAACAACGCCTTGTCTAACATCTTGTTTAATATGCCGAAAAAGCGCGGGATAATCCATAAATCAACCCCAGCAACTACGATTTTTAAGGCGGCAATGCGCTCAAACACTGCCGGTAAAAATTCTATTATCAATATACAAGTATAACCCATTACGCACATAGCCACTTCAAACATAACAGAGTTAGTCTGCCAGCGCGATGGGACAAAGAAACCATAAGCATTCCAATAGCGTCCTATATCAACTAATACAGAAAAACCAGCTAGCGCATAGCCGAACATACTAGCCAGAACCGCAGAACGGAGCATCGGGTGGTGTCGCCAACTCCTAAAGAAATAACAGCTATATGCTAGCGCATAGCCACCACAGGCAAAAGCCGTGCCCGTAGCTACGTCATAAGCTAGCCATACACCCCACGGATAGCCATCTGAAAGATTTGACACTGCCCCAAGTCCCATAAAGAAACGAACAATAATTATTACAAAAGCGAACACCACTAAACTGAATAGTGTGACAGACGTAGGGGTGATTAACTTGCCCTCTTGAACTGCGTATTCATTATGTCCGCTCATCGTTACCTCCACCTTTGTGGGAATCGTCCCTATGCTCACTATCATGTTTCTTTTGGTTGTAGATAGAAACAGCCGTTAAGGTTGCATATAGAGCGAGCGGGGCTATCATGTGCTTATATAGCGTATGTTGAATATGTTCAGATTCTGCCGCATAAGAGTAGTCGGGTAGTTCTGGCAAGCCTAGTTTGCTAAACTCCACGCCAGCAATATATTTAACGCCTGTGCCGCCGTAATCAAATTCGCCATAGACTTTATTCACGTATCTATCGCTATTAGCCAATATACGTTCTTTGGCTATTTTCAACAACTCCTGCCGTGTGCCGAAGATAACTGCTTTCACAGGACACACTTCAACACAAGCGGGAACACCTTTAGTCTTAAGATTAGTTTCACGGCATAGCTCGCATTTCGTAATCTTGCCGAACTTATCGTGCCACTCATAAGCAGGGATGTTGAACGGACATGCTATCTGACAATACCTGCAACCTATGCATTTATCTTTATCGTATTCTATGATGCCCGTTTCTTCGTTTTCTGTCATAGCTTTCACGGGACAGGCAGATACGCAACCCGGCTTGTAGCAGTGCATGCATTGCCTTTTCATGAAAGCTATTTTAGAATTATCGGGGCTTTTATACATCTTAATAATATTTTTAGTGCGGTAGTCAAGCTCCGTAACGTTCACCCAGCGAGGGTCTGTCACATCTTCTGGAGCAAGCTCAGTAGTTCCGTCCATATCAAAATTAGCCTTGCGACAAGCATAGACGCAAGCCTTGCAACCTACACATAGCGTAGAATCGTATAACATACCAACGTGCTTGTTCCACGAACCTTGAACGGCAGGCTTATCGCTGGATACTTCACTTTCTTCCTCTGCATCCGTTACAGACGGGAGCAGTGCAGCTGCTATGGCTACGCCCCCAAGCGCAGACGCTTTTAGAAAGTGCCGTCTGGAATCATTCATCCCTATGTTCCTCTTGCTGTTCATCTCCATCGGGCAGAGACTGACCGCGCCCAGCGGCGTAGCCCAATGCACCGCCGAGAGCAACACCTACGCCGAGCGCACTCGCTACGCTAGCGGGTTTGCCCGCAGGTTTCATATTTGTCGGAGGGAACCAAGACGGAGACGCAGGGTCTACTATAGCTGCTTTATCAGACACTGCGGTGTTAAATGCCACGTGTTCCGTGCAACCTATACACGGATGACCGATTGAAATTGGCCAAGCGGTGCCGTCGTTGAACCTAAGCTCAGGGCAGTTAGCGTGAGTAACAGGTCCCTTGCAGCCCAATTCATAGAGACAATAGCCTAATGCGTGCGTTTCATGCCCAAAAGCTTTTGCAAAACGTCCTGCATCAAAGTGAGAGCGGCGTTCGCAATGGTCGTGAACAAGCCGCCCATAAGCAAATTTTGGTCTATTCTGACTATCCAGTTCGGGCAACTTGCCAAACGTAAGTAAATAAAGAATCGTGGCGGGCAGGTTATACGGGTTAGGTGGGCAACCAGGTAGATTTATCACAGGTTTATCGTTCACTAGAGATGCCACACTGACGGCTTTAGTGGGGTTAGGTTGCGCCGTTACAATGCCGCCAATTGATGCGCACGTTCCCATACACACCACAGCAAATGCATCAGTTGCCAGTTTTTGCAAGGATTCTTGTGCTGATAAACCCCCTATCTTACAGCAACCGCCGTCATCAAGTAGCGGCACTGCCCCTTCAACTACCAGTAGGTATTCCCCCGCATATTTTTCATGTGCAGTTTCAAGAGCTTCTTCAGCCTGCAAGCCAGCACCAGCCATAATAGTTTCCTGATATTCTAGGTTTATCGTATCAAGCAGAATAGCAACCAAATCGGGGTGTGAAGAACGCAACAACGATTCGCTACAACCAGTGCATTCCTGAAAGTGTAGCCATATAACGGGCGGACGCTTGTCTCCCTCTGCTGCTGCTGCAACTTGCGGTGCAAAAGCGGCGGGCAAACCCATCGCCGCCGTAAGGGTGGTAATAGTCTTCATAAAGTCGCGCCTTGAAAGAGCCGCGCTAAATATACTGTCATTCAACATATTCCGCTCCTTGCTAACACTAGAAATTTTAACATATCTTGCAAAAATTACAACCAAAAAAGTTGTTATTTAGGGAATATCGCCTCTTCTACCAGTTGACAAATAGTGTGTTCTATTAGTTCGTGGCACTCTTGAATGCGCGGAGTGTCTGTGCTAGGTGCTTTTATTATATAGTTGCACAAGGCGTCCATCTTGGCAGGTTTCGCGCCCGTAAATCCTACGCTTATTATCCTCTTATCCTTGCATACCTCAAGAGCCTTAACTATATTGGCAGAGTTGCCAGAGGTTGAAAAACCGACGAATACGTCTCCTTCGTTCCCGTTAGCTTGTAGTTGGCGAGCGAACACGTCCTCGTAGCCGTAGTCGTTGCCTATAGCCGTCAATATTGATGTGTCTGTGCTAAGCGCAATACCAGCAAGGGCGGGACGGTCGTAGTAAAATCTGCCAACGTATTCGGCGATAAAGTGCTGCGCATCTGCAGCTGAGCCGCCGTTGCCGGCAGCGAGTATCTTTTTGCCTATTCTATATGCGTTGATTATTGTCGCTACAACATCGGATATGGTTTTTATTAGTTTGTCGTCCCCTAGCAGTTTCTGCTGAACGGCGATATTAGTAGATATTATATCTTTTATATTTTGCATAAGCTTCCTCATTATATACTTTCGCTCTAATGTAAATGGAATAGTTAAATTTGTCAAGAGTAGCTCAATGTCTAATTTATATGCTTATACAGTGTTGACAGGCTACAACCTAGTTGTTTTGCTATTTGTGGTTTACGTGTCCCAGCCTTGATAAGCCTCTTTATCTCCGCTTGCTTGCCGGCTAGCTTTAGCGATACGTTCTTTGAGCCATATGGTCGTCCTAACCGTTTCCCCTCTGACTTTAATCTTGCTAGCGTTTCCCGTGTCCTTGCTGAATTCAAGTTCCGTTCTATCTCTGCACTTAACGAAAAAGCAAAACTCAGAACCTTTGATTGTATATCAAGTCCTAGCCTATAGTTTTCTTTAATGGTGTGAACAGCACAGTCTTTCTGCATGCACATAGATAATATTCCCATGACCTCCATCATATTGCGACCTATACGGGATATTTCTGTGGCTATTATTGTATCATTCCTCTTTAATCGCTTTAATAATGAGCCTAATTTTCGTTCTGATAGTTTCTTTCTTGAACTAATAGTTTCAATGACCCATTTGTCTATGACTATACCATTACGTCTAGCGTAGTCTGCTATCTCGAACTTTCCATTTTCGGTGTTTTGATGTGCTGTGCTGACACGGATATAACCATAAGTCATAACAATATCCCCTCCAGTTATTGATATGACCATTGTATGCAGTTTGTAATTTTAACCAAGGTTAAAATAACACGTTTTTTACTCTAATAGCAAGATTATTTTTTAGATGTCAAAAGAAATGCTATGAGTCCCTATCCTAATCCTTCCCAGCGGTTTCACCGCCACCCCTCTTATATTCTCCCCCAACGGGGGAGCGTCTCCGCAGGAGACGAGGGGGGTTTGTTCAGCCATTGACGCTCATCTAGGAGGAGAGAAATACCCGTTCATAACTTTCTCAAAATAATCTTGGTTAGTTTTACAAAAGGGGAAAAATAGCACAATGCCTATACTGAACTGGCTTACACGTGAAGAAGACTTGAAAGCGGCGAAACACACGCCGTATCGCTTGCTAACCGAAAAACCTGAACTTTCTTATGGCGATAAAAACACTGGCAATATGCTTATTCAAGGCGATAACCTACAGGCACTTAAAGCCCTGTTGCCTTTCTATGCGGGGCAAGTTAAGTGTATTTTTATAGACCCGCCATATAATACTGGAGCAAGAAAGGATGCAGATGGTAAAGATGTTGGATATGATGATAATTTAGAGCATTCTATTTGGTTGGCTATGATGTATCCAAGAGTAGAATTATTAAGGGAGTTATTAGCAGAATATGGTGTAATATCTATTCAAATAGATGACGATGAAATGGCATACTTAAAAGTCATTATGGATGAAGTATTTGACCGTAGCAATTTCTTAAACACAATCAGCATCAAAGCAAAAGTTAGTTCTGGGGCTAGTGGCGGAGGTGAAGATAAGAAAGCCAAGAAAAATACAGAGTTTGTGCTTATGTATTGTAAAAATAGAATTAAATTTGTGTATAGAAAATTATACACAGAAACCCCGATAGATGTTCATATTCAAGAGCATAAAGATGAGGATAAAGGATTTTACTATACTAGAATTATTATGGATTTTGGCAACCGAAAACAAATAGAGGAAGTAGATGGGCTTAAAGTATTTGAGCATACAGATTTTGTTTTTTCTAGTATCTCAAAAGTAATGAAAGAAGAAAATCTAACACAAAGCCAAGCATATTCTAAATATTATGATAGAATATTTATGGTTACCAATGCCCAGACCTCAATTTTGCCGAGAGTAAATGGTATTGTAAATGAAAAGCAAAAACTAATATCATTTGATTATATTCCAACAAGCGGGAAGTCAAAAGGACAGGCAACAACGAAATATATCTGGAATGAGACTTTGGTTGTTTGGTTTAAGGACTCTGCTAATAAGATAGGAGATAAAGTTTCAAAAACAGAGGAACTTGGCACTTCTTGGGACGACATTTCTTGGGGAAGATTAGATTTAGAAGGCGGTATTGGCTTTAAGAATGGAAAGAAACCTGAAAGTCTTTTGGAAAGAATACTAACTATGTATTCCGATAAAGGCGACCTTGTCCTTGACTCGTTTCTTGGCTCAGGCACGACTGCTGCCGTAGCTCAAAAGATGGGACGGAGATATATTGGCGTTGAGATGGGTGAACACGCAAAAACGCATTGCGCCGTGCGCCTGCAAAAGGTAATTGACGGCGAACAGGGCGGAATAAGTAAAGCTGTCGGTTGGACTGGCGGTGGCGGTTTTAGGTTCTTTGAGTTGGGCGAGCCTGTATTTGACGAGGAGGGCAATATTCAGCCGAATATTACCTTTGACAACCTTGCTACCCACATTTGGTTCAGCGAGACTAAAACACCTTGG
>BNUJ01000083.1 GCA_025997275.1 Deferribacterales bacterium | reverse complement strand
TCTGCCAATTCCATCACTTCGGCTTAAATATTAGATTTTGCTGCTCACTCACTGCACGGCTCAATACCTGTTTAGCTAAATATTCTGACACATAGTTGCCGTCCATCTCTATCGTTTCAGAATATTTAGCTAAACAGGTATTGAGCCGTGCAGTGAGTGAGCAGCAAAATCTAATATTTAAGCCGAAGTGATGGAATTGGCAGACATGTATGATTCAGGTTCATATGCTCTAAACAGGCGTGGGGGTTCAACTCCCCCCTTCGGCACTTATAGGCGTTTCAGACTATCCTCTTCTCAAAAGTTGGAGTTGCCGTAACCTTGTATTCTATAACAAACCCCCAAGTTCTTTACAAGCCTGTCTATCGTGCTATTCTTAATAATAGCAGAGCATAGCTCCCTATCCGACCGTAAGCTTCTGAAAAGTTTTTAATGCCGTTGCGCTACCCATAAAACACCTCCATAATGACATAAAAATACCCCTATATATCCTATATACAGAGGGCAAGGTTTTTTAGATTGGGTTGGGTTTTATTCTCGTCCGTTGTTTCTGCTTTTGCTGGCTCTTGCTTGTTGTTTCTCGCTCTCTAGTCGCTGGTCTGCTAGGGTGTTCTGTGATGTTTCAATAAGGGTTCGCTCTGCGCCCCGTTCAACGATTTGCTTTAGGCTGTTTATTTCCAGTTTCACGGGAGTGCTGTTTTTATTGATTTTGTCCCTATTGTAAGGGTCTAGGTCTTCCCGTTCCCGCATAGTCTCTAATATTTTGTTTGCGTCTGCGATGTGCCTTGTTCTTTCCTCTTGTGTTAGAGGTTTTAACTGCTCTGTCCTTACAACGTCTGTTGCCTTGTCAATGTGTGCCTGTGGGTCGTCCCTAGTGCAAGAATAAATAAGTTTGTTGTTTTTATAGGTTCTATCGTATATCTCTATCTTATCAAAACACTTCTCTTTCAATAAAACAGGCAAAGTTTCTAACATACCACTAACGGCTACATCGTGCGTTTCCTTTGTTACGTAGCGGGCGCACTCCCCGCTCGCAAGCTGTCCCTCAAAACGTCTGTGAATGTTTAACCCACTAATTATAGGACTTTGGGCTATTATTTTTACTACTACTTTATAACCTGCCGCCCTTGCTTGCCTTAACTTCTCTAAATGGCTCTCATTTCTTAACGTTCCCTCTGTTATGATATTATAGCCGTTTGCCCCCGCCTCTTTTATTAGTCGCTCGTTCCATATACCCACATCCTCGTGTGTATATTTGCTAGCGTCTCTGCCCTGTTCTTTGTATGCACGTTCATAGTGAGGGTGGTATGCTCTGAAGTTGTCGGCATCCGCTAATACGAAGTTATTGCCACTTTGTTTAATCTCGTCCCCTGTCATTTTAGAGACGTTGGTTTTACCTGCACCCGGTTGTCCAGCAAGGACAACGAATAGCGGTTGTTCGCCATTGAGCGGACGTGTTCTGCCTGATAGTTCGGGACGTATTTTCTTGTTATATACCTCGTCTAGTTCCTCTTTGGACAGCTTATATGAGGTTTCTTGCATATAATTCGTCTCTCCTTGCTGGCAATACGTTAATAATATACTTCTCTACTTCGGGGTCGTATTGCGTGTCCCGCAATATGCGGTATTTCTCCATTTCCTTATCTAACCTTTCTGCCTCTTGTAAATTGCCCCTTTTTTCCTCCGCCATACTCACACGTGCCGTAACGCCCAGCAAAGTCGTTATAATACTTCTAGCCACTTCTGCGTCTAAATACGCCTCTGCGTTTAGGTCTGCCTCTGTCTTTGTGGTTTCGTTTTTCACTGGTTCTACATAGTCGTTGTCGTCCAGTGCTAGTGCCGTGTTTCCGATAGCTCTATTACTCATAAATCACCTCGTTTCTTATTCTACAACAACAGCTTTATATAGTCAATCAGTTTTCAGTTATTTTATGCTTTTTTTAGTTGTTTTTCTTTTTTGAAGTGCGCATTTTTAGTTGACGCTTGCGCTTGCAACAGAAAAGCCCCCTTTCGGGGGCTAGTCTGTATGCTTAAAGAGAAAGAACCTTCATTTCTAAACGTTCCCTCTGTTATGATATTATAGCCATTCTCCATCGCCTCTTTTATTAGCCTATTGTTCCATATACCTGCATCCTCGTGATTATATTTGCTAGCGTCTCTACCCTGTTCCTTGTATGCACGTTCATAGTTAGGGTGGAATTCTCTAAAGTTGTCAAGGTCTGCTAATACGAAGTTATTCCCACTTCGTTTAATCTCGTCCCCTGTCCTTTCGGAGACGTTGGTTTTACCTGCGCCCGGTTGTCCAGCAAGGACAACATATAGCGGTTGTTCGCCATTGAGCGGACGTGTTCTGCCTACTAAAAATCTAAGACGTATCTTGTTATATACCCTGTCTAGTTCCTCTTTGGAGAGCTTATATTCTTTTTGCATATTCTCTATACCTTTCCACTAATACAGTGTTGATATACTTCTTGACTTCGGGGTCGTAGGTTGTTTCTAACAACCTTTGGTATTCCATTCCCTCTTTTGCTAGCCTTTCCGCCTCTTGTAAATCGCCCCTGTCCTCTGCCGCCATTTCCAAACGTGCTGTAATGCCTAGCATACCCGTTATATTACTTCTAGCCCTTTCTGCGTCTAAATACGCCTCTGCGTTTAGGTCTGCCTCTGTCTTTGTGGTTTCGTTTTTCACTGGTTCTACATAGTCGTTGTTGTCCAGTGCTAGTGCCGTGTTTCCGATAGCTCTATTACTCATAAATCACCTCGTCCCGTATTATACCATATCCCTACTTATAGCGTCAACAATATTTTAGCCGTTTCCGGTTTGCCATTATGCACTATTTCCTCTAATTCCTGCTCCATTTCGCCAGTATAGAGCAGGTTGGCAATTAGGACACTACAGTATTCTTATGACTGAACGCTATCTAGCAAGCACTCGTGAGCGTTTTCACTCTGTCTGATATGAGGACAAAAAATGAGTCGGGCGAGTGTGAACAAAAAAATTGACTTGCTCTCTGTAAAGTTATAAACTTGAGTCAGTTTTATCTGGAGGGTACGTCTATGCCGTTCACATACTTCCCAGTTTCAATTACCGCCACTGAGCAGGGCGAACTCGCCGATGCCGCACGGCGGTGTAGGCATGCTATTATCACCATGACAACCCTTGCCGCTAGCGGACACCCTGGCGGCTCTATGAGCAGCATTGACGTGCTACTAACCCTATACAAATACGCTAATATTAACCATGCTAATTCTCAAAGTCCCGACAGAGACAAAATATTCGTATCTATTGGTCATATCTCCCCTGCCGTATATTCAACACTCGCTATAAACAATTTCTTCCCGCTAGATGATGTTATCTCAACATTCCGCCTTGCTGGTAGCTCATATCAAGGGCATATAGAAAGGTATCTGCCGGGAGTGGAGTGGACTACTGGTAATCTTGGGCAGGGGTTAGCCGCTGCATGTGGCGCAGCTGTGGCTGATAGGATTAAGAATGTTGAAAGCTCAATATACGTGCTAATGGGTGATGGCGAACAGCAGAAAGGACAGATTTCAGAGGCAATTCGCTTTGCAGCGAAGTTCAAGCTCAATAATATTACAGCTATTATAGACTACAACGGGCTGCAAATCTCTGGCAGCGTGGGTGAAGTAATGCCCCAAGACCTGATAGCAGAATACCGCGCCGGTGGCTGGGAAGCGTTTGAGTGTGATGGACATAACTATAATGGTATCGTAGCGGCTATCCACAAGGCGCAACAGATAGACAAGCCCGTTATGCTCCTTGCTAATACCACTATGGGGCGCGGGGTCTCATTTATGGAGAACCAAAACAAATATCACGGCGCACCACTCTCAAAGGACGATTATGTTAAAGCAGTGAAAGAGTTAGGTTTTGAATCTGAGCTGGATAAGTATAGCGAATTGAGGGCTAAAGCACAGAAAACTATCCAAGCTGGCGGTGCCACAAACAAGAAAGACTTATCATATAAAGTCAACCTGCATGCAATACCGCAAAAGTTATATGCAACGGATATTAAGACAGACTGTCGCTCAGCTTATGGCGATGCACTTGCAGAGCTGGCAAGAGGAGCAACTGTCGCAGGCGCAACGCCGATAGCTGTGTTTGATTGCGACCTCGCTAGCTCTGTCAAAACGGCTAATGTAGCAAAGAACTTCCCGAATAATTTCTTCCAATGCGGTATCAGCGAACACCATGCAGCGGCTATGGCGGGCGCAGTCAGTGCTTATGGTGTTATTCCATTTTTCTCTACATTTACGATGTTCGCTGTAGATGAAGTCTACAACCAGCTACGTATGAACGATATAAACTGCACTAACCTAAAGGTTGTTTCAACCCATGCAGGGGTGGACGTCGGCGAAGATGGACTCACGCACCAATGCGTTGATTATCTAGGTTTAATGCGCAATATATTCGGTTTCAAGGTGCTGGCGCCTGCTGACCCTAACCAAACCTATCGCCTTATAGACCACGTAACGCGCCAGTTCGGCAACTACCACGTGGTAATGGGGCGTTCAGCACTACCCATTATCACAGACGATAGCGGAAAACCATACTATGATGATAATTATAAGTTCAAGTATAGCGCATTAGAGCTTATTCGCAAGGGACAACTGCCACTGGTAGCATTCGGCGGTATGCTATACAGGGCATTAGAGGCAAGGGAGCTGGTCGGCGAGGATAAGATTGCCGTCTATAACGCGCCCACACCCGCTTATATCAATAGAGATGAGATTTTAGCTCTGGCAGATGCGGGCATTATATTTACTTATGAAGACCACTACTATAAAACTGGGCTTTATGCGACTATCTGCGAGGTGCTTGCAAGTGCTGGCAAGCGTTGCAATGTTGTGCCATTCGGGATAGAGGGCTACTCCTATTCCGGCAAGCCTGATGACCTATTAAAGCTGATGGGGCTGGACTCTGAAAGCGTTGCCAATAAAATCAAGGGGCATCTGTGATAGCTTACGGCAGAAACACCGTCCTAGAGGCTGTCAAATGCGGGCTAGCCAGTCACATATACATTAAAAAAGGTGCTAATCTATACGATGCCACCTTTAACTTGCCTGTTAGTGTAGTGGGAAAAGAGGAGTTTGACGGACGTTTCGGCAGAGAAGCGCAGGGGCTTGCGGCTGAAGTGACCGACATAGCGACAATAAGCCTAGACTCAGCATCCATTGCTCTGAAAGAAGAACGCGGAATTGTGGTGCTAGATAGAATCCAAGACCCGCACAACTATGGGGCGATTATCCGCTCATCTCACTGCTTTGGATTAAACTACGTTGCTGTGCCGCGCTATAATCAGGCGCACATTACAGGTGCAGTATGCAAAGCTAGTGCAGGAGCTATCTTTTATACAAAGGTTATAGAAGAAACCAACCTATCAGTGCTATGCACACGTCTAAAGAAACTTGGTTTCAAGGTAATAGCCTGTGATATGGATGGCGAGCTGACATTAAGAGAGGTCCGTGCACAAAAACACGATAAAATAGCGTTAGTGCTGGGGGCGGAAGGGCATGGTGTCCGTGAAAGTCTGCGTGAGGCTACCGACTGCATAGCGCGCATAGAGATGGCAAGCGGGTTTGACTCGCTAAATGTGGCACAGAGTGCATCTATCGCCCTATACGAACTATTTAGCTAACAATATGAAGTTTGCTCGTCTTATGGGGGTAAGTTCACTTTAATCAACCTCTGCGATTAGTGCCAGTTCCGAAAATATAGAGCACGGGTCGCCCTTAAATAGGCGAAATTTATAGCCTAATTCCCAGCTTTCAATCAATGGTTTTATGAATAGCAAGTCGTTAGCGTTTAGGCATTAACCATATCAAACGTTTGCATCTCAGCATAGAGTCTATTGGCATATTTAATTTCGCCATCCCACACGGTGGTATAGTCAGAGTTCCTGCTGTGTTCCGCACGAATGAGACGTTTTATATCGCCGACATGGAAACTAATATCATCAATGCGGCGAAAACTCGGACTAAGCCAGCGTAAAAGTCCTTTACGCATAGCAAACGTCCGAAAGGTGCGCTACTACTGCATCTGCGGGGGGGGGGGGGGGGGGGGGGAAGGGCGTGTTATATATTTTTTTTTTCTTTTACTGGTCCCTAGATATATATACATATACACACACACTCACTCTCTAACCCACACACTCTCACACATATATATATATATATATATATATATATATATATATATATATATATATATATATATATATATATATATATATAT
>BNUJ01000082.1 GCA_025997275.1 Deferribacterales bacterium | reverse complement strand
ATGGCTATGGCTTTTATTGTGCTGTTGCTTATGGTTTCCCGCTATTTTGGGCTTAAAACAACCAGCTGGCTACTGTCTAACTTTACAGGTTATTTAATAGTTATCATCGTAGTAATCTTCCAGCCAGAGCTTAGACGCGCACTGGCGACGCTCGGCGAAACTAGCATATTTTTTAGGAGCAAGAAAGCTACAATTGAAATAACAGACGAAATCGTTAAAGCGGCAATAGTGCTGGCTGACCGCCAAATCGGTGCGTTAATCATCATTGAACGTAAAGACGACGTAGAGCCTGTCGTGACGCTCGGCAAACACCTAGATAGTATCATCACAAGCGACCTGCTAGTCAGCATATTCGTGCCATACACTCCGCTTCACGATGGAGCGGTTATTATAAGCGATTCGCGCCTGTCTTATGCTGGCTGCGTCCTGCCGTTAACCAAACGGCGCGATATACCTAGCTCGTTTGGCACACGGCATAGAGCCGCAATCGGCATTACAGAAGAGACGGATGCCGTAACCATCGTGGTGAGCGAGGAACGCGGTATTATATCGGTAGTGGCAGATGGGGTAGTCCACACAGACCTGAATGCTGAATCGTTAAAGAATATGCTGAAAAAGTTGTTGGCGATAGAAACAACAGACGCCCCTGAGCCTGATGTGGTAAAAGCTGATGAATGATAAGTTGTTGCTATTAGTCAGCACTCTTATAAGCGTTGTCTTGTGGGCGTATGTAACGCTCGGCGAATTGTTGCGCTAGGTTCATTATGAGAAAATATTTCGGCACCGATGGCGTGCGTGGCAGGGCGAATGAAGCACCTATGACGGCTGATTTTGCCCTGAAACTGGGGCAAGCTATAGGACGTAAAATTGCCGATAGCACGCCATATCCGCGTCAAATAGTCATTGGCAAAGATACTAGACTATCGTGCTATATGTTTGAGTTTGCACTTGCGTCTGGTATCTGCTCACAGGGTGTGGATGCAGTGCTGGTAGGTGCTCTGCCGACCCCAGCCATAGCATTTATGACACGTAGTATCCGTGCGGCTGCGGGCACGGTAATCTCCGCCTCGCATAATCCGTATTACGATAACGGAATCAAGTTTTTTGATGCCTCTGGTTATAAACTGCCCGATGAGGTAGAGCTAGAACTAGAACAGATGATAGACACCGGCGTTTCTAGCAGTATGGATAGAGTAGGCAAGGCTACTCGCATAGAGACAGCTGTCGGACGATATATTGAATTTGCTAAATCAACATTCAGCACCAATTTAGACTTAAAAGGCTTAAAGATAGTAGTTGACTGCGCTAATGGGGCGACATATAAGGTTGCTCCGCTGGCTATTGAAGAACTGGGCGCAGATGTGATAGTAATAAATGACAAACCCAATGGCACTAATATTAACGATAACTGCGGTTCAACATACCCGCAGACTATGGCTAGAATGGTTGTAGGCACAGGTGCAGACATCGGCATATCGTTTGACGGGGACGGCGATAGGCTGATAGTGTGCGACAGCGAAGGCAACATTGTAGATGGCGATTTTATAATGGGCGTCTGCGCTATTGATATGAAGAAACGGATGAAACTTGCAAACGATACAATTGTCGGCACGGTAATGAGCAATCAAGGCTTTATAAACTCATTGAAAAAACAAGGTATAGACGTAAAGAGGGCGCAGGTAGGCGATAGATACGTGCTTGAGATGATGAAAGCTCGCAAGTTAAACCTTGGCGGGGAGCAATCGGGACATTTAATCTTTTCAGACTACAACACTACGGGCGATGGACTGATTAGTGCATTGCAACTCCTAAAAGTAATGGTTTGGCAACAAAAGCCGCTAAATGAGCTGACAAAATCCATAGAAACCTATCCGCAATTATTAGTAAATATGGAGGTGGCAAAGAAAATTCCGCTAGAAGAGTTGACTAAAACCACAAAGTTGATAAAAGATACAGAGGCAGAATTAAGCGGAGACGGACGGGTGCTAGTGCGCTACTCTGGCACAGAAAATAAGCTACGCGTTATGCTAGAAGGGCAAGACAGCAACCTAATAGAGTGCGAGGCACACAAGATAGCCGAATGCGCTAAGTCAGAGATAGATGCTCTACTTACTTCCCCTGTAAGCCATACTCGCTACGAACGCGGTGGCAATAGCTAGCAGGGCGAACACGTGGCTGACTGTGAAACCTAGTGTATATATAAGCACCACCAGCACGACAGATGCCACCATAAAGAACGAGTTTAATATATTATTGACTGCCACCGTCCGCGATACCACGCCACTAGTCGCCTCACGTTGCATCAGCGTATATAGCGGAACCGTATAGACCCCGCCACAAAATGCAACGGCAAACAAAAAGAACGGTATAGGCAGATAGTGCCAATGCGCAAGGAACGTTTTTACACTATAAAGCTCCGCCGCTGGGCTGACAACGCCACTAGAAACCACCAGCGCAGCGATTAACCCCGCCATAGCAAAGGCAGCCCTATAGACATAGCGAAAGTTTGGCTCACCCCTAGATAGCTTGCTACAAAACACCGAACCCGCACCTATTCCCACAGAAAATAGTGCCATACACATCGTCACAACAGTCTGGTCAGCAAATAACACATGCCGCACCCAAATGACAGTCTGGGCTAAAAACACCGAACCTACCAGCCAAAACCACGAAATAAGCAACAGATACAACCTCATTTTGCGATTTTGCATAACGAGTCGCACCAGCTTGTAAGACTCACTAAATATATTCTTCTTAACCTTTATGTCAGGGGACTGCCCCTCTGCCGAGCTGATAAAGTAGCTTGAGATGGTGCCAACAACAGCTGACAGCGTGAGAATAATCCCCACAAGCAATATTCCATCATCTAGCAATATCACCACCCCGCCAGTAATTGTGCCTACCAGCACAGCCACAAAGGTGCTCCCCTCAACATAAGCATTGCCCGCCATAAGCTCACTGCGCTCTAGCTGCTGGGGTAGTATAGAATATTTGATAGGACCAAAGAACGTTGATTGCGCCCCCATAGCAAATAAGAGCAGTAGCAAAAACCAGCTGTTGTGCATAATAAAACCCACTGTGCCAAATAACATCAGCACTACTTCAATAATCTTATAGATAACAGCTAGTTTCGCTTTGTTATATTTATCAGCTAGTTCCCCTGCCAACGATGAAAATAAAAAATACGGGAGTATGAATAGTCCTGATGATATTGTTACGAGGATTTCCGCCCGCCCACTGTCATTGCTGGCAAATACATAAGTTATAAGGATAGCAATCGCATTCTTAAATGCATTGTCGCTGAATGCGCCAAAGAACTGCGTGATAAAGAGCGGCAAGAAACGGCGGGTAAAGAAAAAATGCCTCATCGCAGCTATTTATATCATAAAAAAACAAACTTGTCGTTTTTTATTGCAATCGCTATATTGATATGCTAATATCTCACTAGCGAGGCATTTTGATGAAGCTGAATGGCACTTACGTCCCAGTCCCCGATAAATCTATGACGCACAGAGCATTGATAATGTCCGCTATGGCATGCGGACGTTCAACGATAGCCAACCCTTTGACCTGCTTTGATTGCGACTCCACCATACATGCGCTTCGCCTGTTAGGTGCGGAGATAGACGAACTTGATGGGCGAATAAATGTCGTCTCTAACGGCTATAAATCATTTGCAGTTGCACCTGACATTGGTAATAACCCACTAGTTTTACCTTGTGGCAATTCAGGCACTACGGCACGCCTAATAGCTGGTGCATTAGCCCCCCGCAATATAAATGTGAAAATTTCTGGCGATGACTCGCTGAACCTGCGCCCGATGACACGCATAATTGAGCCTCTCATCAAGATGGGGGCTAATATTGTCAGCACAGAAGACAACGGCAGACTGCCTATAGAGATAAGACCATCTAAAATGCACAACTTGCAATATTCATCCGAAGTGCCTAGTGCTCAGGTGAAGTCCGCTTTCCTGCTTGCCGCACTACAAACTGAAGGGGTAAGCACTTATGTTGAACAGATTCGTTCACGCGACCACACCGAACGTATGCTTCCGCTCTATGGGGTGTCTGTTTCCTCTTCTGGGGAGAAGCTTGTCGTAAATGGTCCGTGTGATATGAGACCTGCAGACTTCTTAGTGCCAGGGGACGCGTCCGCTGCTGCCACTATAATAGTCGCCGCACATATGTTTGAAGAATCGCGCTTGAACGTGAACGATGTAGGGCTAAACCCTACCAGAACAGAATTTTTATCTATACTTCAGCAATGGGGGGCGGAATTAGAAGTGAACGTTACCACCGACAAGAGTGCCACCGAACCTATAGGCTGCGTACGTGTGCTGAATGAACATAAACTAACGGGCGGGCTTATAGCTGGTGCTTCTTCTCAACGTGCTATAGATGAATTGCCACTGCTTGCTATGTTGGGCTTATTTACTCGCGAACCTGTGGAGATACGGCAGGCTGGTGAGTTGAAATATAAAGAATCCAATAGGATACACAGCACAGTCTTTAACTTACGTGCTATAGGTGCAGAGGTTGCAGAATTTGATGATGGGCTGATTGTTTATCCGTTGTTTGGCAAAGAGCCTAATATAAATGCTAGATTAAATAATTTTAACGACCATCGCATAGCGATGATGAATGTGATATTGGCAAAACGATTTGGCTTGCAGATGCCACGCGTCAATAGCCTTGCGGTATCATATCCAAACTTTGTAGCAGATTTAGAAAAACTAATAATATGATTAGAGGGAGCGTATGCAAGTAGCTATTGATGGACCCGCAGGCAGCGGGAAGAGCACGGTTTCAAAACTGCTGGCTAAAAGCCTTAAATTTATATACCTTGACACAGGGGCTATGTATAGGGCAAGCGCATGGTTGAAACAGCAGTATAAACTCAATTTTAACGGGCTATGCGCCCTGTTAAGCCTTACCGATTTTGTATTCGGGCATAACGGACAGACCCTTACATTAAAATACGACTATGGCAAGCCTACTGAAGTTGACGTTACCAAGCTGATACGCACGCCCGATGTTACGGCTATAGTGTCAGGCGTAGCGTCTAATGTAGATGTGCGGACGATATTGACCACCAAACAACAGGAAATCGCAGGGAAGAATGATATTATAATGGACGGCAGGGACATAGGCACGGTGGTGCTACCTAATGCTGATGTTAAAATATTCCTAACGGCATCAGCAGAGGTGCGGGCACGGCGCAGAATGAGCGAATGGCGCGATGTTGGACAGGAAGTTCACTATGAAGACGTACTGGCTGACATTATAGTGCGCGACAACAAAGACGCCTCACGTAGCACGGCTCCGCTGAAAAAAGCAGATGACGCATACGAAATTGATACATCAGAGTTGACAATATTTGAAGTTAGTGAGAGGATAGAGGAACTCGTCCGAGCACGTATTTGAGTTTGCACGTATGAGAATTGAAATAGCCGAGCATGCCGGCTTTTGTTTTGGCGTGGAGCGAGCGATAAAGCTGGCAAGCGATGCTAGGAACAGTTATGATAAAGTCGCTACATGGGGAAAGTTGATTCATAACGAACACGTTGTGAATGAGCTAAGAGTTGCTGGAATTGCTACTGTTGATAGTGTTAGTGAGCTTACAAAAGATACTGTGCTTGTGCTCCGCGCACACGGCGTTGACAGGCAAGTGTTTGCAGAGCTTGAGGGAACAGTTCGTTCAGTTATTGATGCAACTTGTCCCCTAGTGAAGAAAGTTCATGCGCAGACTGAGCACTTGTCTAGGCAGGGACTGCCCGTAGTGGTGGTTGGAGATGCCTCCCACCCTGAAGTGCGGGGGATAGTCAGCTATGCTGGAGCTGAATATTTTGTGGTGTCTGATAAAGAACAAATTGACCGCTTGCCTTACAGAGATAAATATGGTATAGTAGCACAGACTACTATAAACGAAGCTGTATTTGCAGGCGTAGTAGAGGCAATTAGAGGCAAGTGTGCTAGCATAGAGGTGGCAGATACTATATGCAGTGCCACAAGGTTGCGCCAAGATGCTGCATTAAAACTGGCTAAAACTGTTGATGTAATGTTAATTGTTGGCGGCAAGAACAGTGCGAACACCGTCCACCTTGCAGAGGTTTGTCGCAGTGTGTGTAAGCGGGTGTTCCATATAGAGTCGGCTGATGAATGTGACGGTGCGTTGCTGGCTGAAAGTTTGTGCGGAACTACAAGTATTGGGATAACCGCAGGGGCTAGCACGCCTGATTATGTGATTGACTGTGTTAGAG
>BNUJ01000081.1 GCA_025997275.1 Deferribacterales bacterium | reverse complement strand
TTACAAAGTTCGTTGGGTCGTATTTTGCCGCATCAAAAACGGCTTTCAAATCCAACTCCATTAGTTTTGTGTCTTTATCTGCTACTTGCTTGGCAAGCGTAGTTTTGCCCGTTTGCCGTGCACCCGATATGACGACAACACGACGTGTTTCAAGAGCTTTTTTTACGCTTTGGGCTTGCCAACGCGGATATTCAGACATCTCCATATTTGCCTCTTCTTTATTTTGTAATATGATAACATATTTTTCCGCAAAAAGTAAAGTAGGTTGTCCGCTATTATTAAAGTAGAACTCCCGCTATTTGCAAAATACGACCCAACGAACTTTGTAAAGAACCCTTCAGGGACGATGATGATTGATGAAATTCAGAAAGTGCCTGAGCTGATTACAGAGATAAAGCATGCTGTAGATAACGATAATCGTCCTGGGCAATACTTATTAACTGGTTCTGCAAACATAAGCTCTTTACCTAGTGTTTCAGAGAGCCTTGCTGGACGGGTTAAAAATATTCGCCTGCGTCCGCTGACGGTTGGAGAGATATTAAAGGTTCGTCCAACATTTTTAGAAAGGGCTTTTAAGGCAAACTTTTCATCACAAATAAAGGGGTATGACAAAAGCACAATTTTTGATTTGGCTTTTCGTGGCGGGTTTCCAGAGGCAGTGCGCTTGAGAACACCACAAGAGCGGAAAGATTGGCACAAGGATTACATTGATACATTGATAAATCGTGATTTGCAAGATATAGCAAACATAAAGAGGCAGGACGCTTTAAGGGAACTGATAAATATTTTGGCATCTTGGTCTGGAAAATTTATGGAAGTATCAAAAATATGCTCATTTATGGCGATAACAAAGCCAACTATAGAATCTTACATAAATGCTCTGGAGGCGATGTATTTGTTTGAGAAAGTGTCGCCTTGGACAAGAACTGATTATGACAGGGTTGGGCGCACCCCGAAAACGTATATGACAGATACGGGGCTTATGGCTTCTGTGCTTGGGTGGAACAAAAACGATATTATGCTTGATACGGATAAATCGGAAACTGACAGAGCTGGAAAATTGATGGAAACATTTGTGTTTCAAGAATTAACGGCACAGATTGGTGTGGACAATCAATATAATCTTTTTCAATACCGTGACCGTGAGAAACGTGAAATAGATTTCTTGATAGAGCGTGAAGACAAGGCATTGGTAGGCGTGGAAGTAAAATCTAGCGCACGCGTTTCCGCCGATGACTTTGCACCACAAAGATGGTTTGTTCGGAACATATTAAAAAATAAGAAACCTTACTTGGGAATTGTTTTATATTCTGGCGAAAACACGTTTTCGTTTGGGGAAAATATGCTTGCCGTTCCAATCGCCGCATTATGGGCAGAATGACTTCAACTTTTCAAACTCTTTCATATATTTTTGGTAGCCCTCTAATGACATAACCTTACCTCCTATGACATCATAATCTAGCAAAACTTTAAGCACTTGTCAAACGCTTTTAGACACTGGCAATGCTTATGCGCGTCTGCCCTGCCAGACAAGCTCGCCGACTAATGAACGCGTAAGCTCGGCTTTATCAACGCAACTGCTTGGAAAGCTACTGTTGTCAGCTTTTACAAATACATTATAGTCAGTTTGTAAGATAATCCTTTTGATTATCGTGTCTCCGCCCAACTTAAACATGTATATTCGTGCGTGTTTAATCTCCCGCCGCTTGGCAATCAGCAACAAATCGCCCGCCTTTATGGTCGGCTCCATACTCTCATCGGGCATAGTGTTAACAAATAACGCATCTGTCGCAACCCCCAGCCTGTTTATAAAGTCAACATTAAAAGCCACATCGGGCACATCTCCGCCCAAATATGGGATAGATACATAGCTGTCAACGGGTGCAACGTTTGCGGTGATTAACTGGTGTGGCGATATCCCCAACACACCAGCTGCTTTTTCTAGGAATGAGAGGGAGTCTGCCCCCAGTTTGATTTTCCTAAGCATATCAGACATATAGACGTTGCTGTAGCCCATCTGTTCGGCGAATTCGTTCTGCGTAATCCCCTGTCGCTTTAACTCCGCCCGTATATTGCCCAAGACAACGTCTAAAATAATCATATAGATTAAATATAGGGGCTGACATACTAAAACAACACTCAAAAAGATTAAAAATATACTTGACAAGCTACATTTAATAATCTATAAGATTATTTCAAGTTTATCAAAGGGGTGAGTTATGGGTGAACTACGAGACAAGAGCGGTGATTGGAATAGTTTAGAGCATGAGGTCACCGAGTGTAAAGATTGCGGTTTGCATAAGTCACGGACGAAAACGGTTTTTGGGGATGGCAACCGCAATGCAAAGTTGATGTTTATAGGCGAGGCTCCTGGGGCGGATGAGGATAAGGCAGGGTGTCCGTTTGTAGGCGATGCAGGTAAGCGACTGGACAAGATGATTATTGAGGATATGGGCTACAAACGAGAGGACGCATATATCGCCAATATTATCAAGTGTCGTCCACCTGATAATAGAAAGCCGATAGGTAGCGAAATAGCGCATTGCATAGGCTTTATTCGCAAACAAATTAGTCTAGTGTCGCCAGACGTAATTGTTTGTTTGGGCAAGGTAGCTACTAAAGCCATATTAGGCGATATGTTAAAGTTGCCTGACAATTTTAAGCTGGGCGATGTGCGCAATAAATCCAATGACTACAAGGACACGGCTACGGGTAAAACTATAAAGGTAATACCTACCTACCACCCATCCTATCTGTTGCGTTGTGAGTCTGTCATAGCAGGGGCAGAGGAAGACCTGCATTTAGCAGTGGCAGAGTTAGAAAAAACATCTAAGAACAAAGGGGGTTATAATCATGCCTAAAATTGCAAGCAAAACTAAGGAAATAAGAACGCCTGATACATATTTAGGGGATTTATTCGCATCAATCGGTTTGGGTGCCATTATCGGTTTCGTGGGCGTTTTTCTGGTTTCTGTCTTATTTTATAAAGTTTTTGGTTTTTCTTTATTTGATGCTGTTCAGGTTGCTTTTGGTTTTAACGACTCTTTGGTAATCATCCTGCTGATTAGCATCAGCATCCTGCCCATCGTCTAGCACCCTATTTTCAGTTAGCTCATAACCCCAAGGTCCTCCGCACGACTCGCAACGAGACTTTTCCTTCATGGAGCTAAAAAACCACTTAGCAATAAGGACAGAAAGCAGGATGCTGATGCTAATCAGCAGGATGATTACCAAAGAGTCGTTAAAACCAAAAGCAACCTGAACAGCATCAAATAAAGAAAAACCAAAAACTTTATAAAATAAGACAGAAACCAGAAAAACGCCCACGAAACCGATAATGGCACCCAAACCGATTGATGCGAATAAATCCCCTAAATATGTATCAGGCGTTCTTATTTCCTTAGTTTTGCTTGCAATTTTAGGCATGATTATAACCCCCTTTGTTCTTAGATGTTTTTTCTAACTCTGCCACTGCTAAATGCAGGTCTTCCTCTGCCCCTGCTATGACAGACTCACAACGCAACAGATAGGATGGGTGGTAGGTAGGTATTACCTTTATAGTTTTACCCGTAGCCGTGTCCTTGTAGTCATTGGATTTATTGCGCACATCGCCCAGCTTAAAATTGTCAGGCAACTTTAACATATCGCCTAATATGGCTTTAGTAGCTACCTTGCCCAAACAAACAATTACGTCTGGCGACACTAGACTAATTTGTTTGCGAATAAAGCCTATGCAATGCGCTATTTCGCTACCTATCGGCTTTCTATTATCAGGTGGACGACACTTGATAATATTGGCGATATATGCGTCCTCTCGTTTGTAGCCCATATCCTCAATAATCATCTTGTCCAGTCGCTTACCTGCATCGCCTACAAACGGACACCCTGCCTTATCCTCATCCGCCCCAGGAGCCTCGCCTATAAACATCAACTTTGCATTGCGGTTGCCATCCCCAAAAACCGTTTTCGTCCGTGACTTATGCAAACCGCAATCTTTACACTCGGTGACCTCATGCTCTAAACTATTCCAATCACCGCTCTTGTCTCGTAGTTCACCCATAACTCACCCCTTTGATAAACTTGAAATAATCTTATAGATTATTAAATGTAGCTTGTCAAGTATATTTTTAATCTTTTTGAGTGTTGTTTTAGTATGTCAGCCCCTATATTTAATCTATATGATTATTTTAGACGTTGTCTTGGGCAATATACGGGCGGAGTTAAAGCGACAGGGGATTACGCAGAACGAATTCGCCGAACAGATGGGCTACAGCAACGTCTATATGTCTGATATGCTTAGGAAAATCAAACTGGGGGCAGACTCCCTCTCATTCCTAGAAAAAGCAGCTGGTGTGTTGGGGATATCGCCACACCAGTTAATCACCGCAAACGTTGCACCCGTTGACAGCTATGTATCTATCCCATATTTGGGCGGAGATGTGCCCGATGTGGCTTTTAATGTTGACTTTATAAACAGGCTGGGGGTTGCGACAGATGCGTTATTTGTTAACACTATGCCCGATGAGAGTATGGAGCCGACCATAAAGGCGGGCGATTTGTTGCTGATTGCCAAGCGGCGGGAGATTAAACACGCACGAATATACATGTTTAAGTTGGGCGGAGACACGATAATCAAAAGGATTATCTTACAAACTGACTATAATGTATTTGTAAAAGCTGACAACAGTAGCTTTCCAAGCAGTTGCGTTGATAAAGCCGAGCTTACGCGTTCATTAGTCGGCGAGCTTGTCTGGCAGGGCAGACGCGCATAAGCATTGCCAGTGTCTAAAAGCGTTTGACAAGTGCTTAAAGTTTTGCTAGATTATGATGTCATAGGAGGTAAGGTTATGTCATTAGAGGGCTACCAAAAATATATGAAAGAGTTTGAAAAGTTGAAGTCATTCTGCCCATAATGCGGCGATTGGAACGGCAAGCATATTTTCCCCAAACGAAAACGTGTTTTCGCCAGAATATAAAACAATTCCCAAGTAAGGTTTCTTATTTTTTAATATGTTCCGAACAAACCATCTTTGTGGTGCAAAGTCATCGGCGGAAACGCGTGCGCTAGATTTTACTTCCACGCCTACCAATGCCTTGTCTTCACGCTCTATCAAGAAATCTATTTCACGTTTCTCACGGTCACGGTATTGAAAAAGATTATATTGATTGTCCACACCAATCTGTGCCGTTAATTCTTGAAACACAAATGTTTCCATCAATTTTCCAGCTCTGTCAGTTTCCGATTTATCCGTATCAAGCATAATATCGTTTTTGTTCCACCCAAGCACAGAAGCCATAAGCCCCGTATCTGTCATATACGTTTTCGGGGTGCGCCCAACCCTGTCATAATCAGTTCTTGTCCAAGGCGACACTTTCTCAAACAAATACATCGCCTCCAGAGCATTTATGTAAGATTCTATAGTTGGCTTTGTTATCGCCATAAATGAGCATATTTTTGATACTTCCATAAATTTTCCAGACCAAGATGCCAAAATATTTATCAGTTCCCTTAAAGCGTCCTGCCTCTTTATGTTTGCTATATCTTGCAAATCACGATTTATCAATGTATCAATGTAATCCTTGTGCCAATCTTTCCGCTCTTGTGGTGTTCTCAAGCGCACTGCCTCTGGAAACCCGCCACGAAAAGCCAAATCAAAAATTGTGCTTTTGTCATACCCCTTTATTTGTGATGAAAAGTTTGCCTTAAAAGCCCTTTCTAAAAATGTTGGACGAACCTTTAATATCTCTCCAACCGTCAGCGGACGCAGGCGAATATTTTTAACCCGTCCAGCAAGGCTCTCTGAAACACTAGGTAAAGAGCTTATGTTTGCAGAACCAGTTAATAAGTATTGCCCAGGACGATTATCGTTATCTACAGCATGCTTTATCTCTGTAATCAGCTCAGGCACTTTCTGAATTTCATCAATCATCATCGTCCCTGAAGGGTTCTTTACAAAGTTCGTTGGGTCGTATTTTGCAAATAGCGGGAGTTCTACTTTAATAATAGCGGACAACCTACTTTACTTTTTGCGGAAAAATATGTTATCATATTACAAAATAAAGAAGAGGCAAATATGGAGATGTCTGAATATCCGCGTTGGCAAGCCCAAAGCGTAAAAAAAGCTCTTGAAACACGTCGTGTTGTCGTCATATCGGGTGCACGGCAAACGGGCAAAACTACGCTTGCCAAGCAAGTAGCAGATAAAGACACAAAACTAATGGAGTTGGATTTGAAAGCCGTTTTTGATGCGGCAAAATACGACCCAACGAACTTTGTAA
>BNUJ01000080.1 GCA_025997275.1 Deferribacterales bacterium | reverse complement strand
CCGAAAGACCCAGCAGTGTCGCCAGGAGCATTGTCATAGAAACCGCCACCGAATGTCCTGTAGTATGCACGCGGATTGCTAAAACCAGTAGTTACCGCAAGGTCATTAGTGAACTTATATTGCACCCAAGCAGTGTCAACAAGCCCTTGAAGAGAGTTGCCTTGACGAGTGTTAGCATTACCAGTGGTATTGGCATTAGAAACGTAAGTAGCCGCACCGTTACCTAGTTGCCCACGTTGCAGACGAATGCGGAACGTGTAAAGTGTCTTGTCGTCAATGTTGACCTTTGCACCGATACGTGCAAATTCATACAAACCGCCCCAATTCACAGCCCTGTCAGCGTCAACGCCTGACCCTTTTTCAGCTGAGAAATTTGCATTCGCACGGCTGATACCTTTCACGGTAATATCACCGTAAGCGGCAACATCAGCAGCCAATGCGCCAGTAGCTGTAAAAGCTGAGTGGCTATACCACATTTCAATTTGCAATGCTTACGTTGTTTGCTCTTGGCTAAAGTTAGAAACTATGAAATTACCCCAACAGCCTTGTCCTCCCCCTAAAAATTCCTCTTGATTTTCCTGTCTTTTTTGTTTAAGTTATCCGCTAAAAGTGGACTAAAGGGTGGACATCACGCATATATGGTACTTATCAGGTGTGCAGTTTGTGGCAGGTATCATTCATTAAGGCACAAGCTGTGCAATAACTGTGGCGCAAAGGACGGCAAGACTAGAGCCTACTACGTCCGCATTGGCACGCGATACATGTATAGTGGTAATTCACTGACCATCTCACGTGCAATAGAAGCTAAATACAAGCTAGATAAGCGGTTAAGCACCATAAAAGAATACAGACAGCCTCGGTCAATATCATTTTCAGCATTTATAGACAAGCATTTCCAGCCACACTACGAGGCGCGCAATAGACGCCCCGATGCAGTCGCCCACATCTTGACATACCTTAAAGGACAGCTAACCGACAAACCCATTCGGGAAATTACCCGTGCTGATATAGACGCTGTCGTTGCCGATATTAGACACAGGCGGCTAGCTGGCACAGGCAGGCTAATGGCACTGCAAACCCAACACCACTATATAAAGACACTGCGCAGGGTGTTTAACTATGCGATAGAGCTTGCGTTTATAGACAAATCACCTATGGTCAGGGTGGCGAACATCAAGTTTGACAATAAGATTACGCGATATTTAACTGATGATGAGCAGGACAGGCTGTTATCAGAATGTAAAAAGAGCCGTTCACCTGTGCTGTATAGGGTAGTAATGCTTGCGCTCTATACGGGTATGAGGGCGGGGGAGCTGCGAGCGTTGAAACGGGAGCATATCAGGGACGGCAATATCTATCTGCCCGGCGGTATCACCAAGAGTGGCAAGGGGCGGGTAATACCCATATCGGAGCATATAAGAGATATTTTGGATGGGGAGTTTGGGTTTGACGCTGATGTTACGAAGTCATTTTTGCGGGTGTGTCAGTTGGCGGGGCTGGGCAGGTTTAGATTTCACGATTTGCGGCATACGTTCGGCTCACGGCTGGCGCAGGCGGGGGTGCCGCTATACACAATAAAAGAGCTTATGGGGCACAGCGATATGGCACTGACGCAACGCTATGCACACCTGTCGTCTAGGAATATGCGGGAGGCAATAGACAGGCTATAGCTCGGCTAAAGATTTCTTAATCTTTCCCTGTTTATACGGGATAGAGCTTGACTAACTTCTATTTTTATTATATTGTTTGTTTATGTCGGATGCTAATGCCAATAGGGAGTATAAGGATAGTGTATTCACCAAGCTGTTTTCAGATAAGGACAGGCTTGTTGAGTTGTATAATGCCATAGTTGGTGCTAATATTGTTACGGCAGACGATATAGAGATAAACACATTAGAGAATATTTTGTTTATGAATAGGCGCAATGATTTATCTTTTGTTATAGGGAAAGACAAGTTAGTTGTGTTAGTGGAACATCAATCAACTATTAACCATAATATGCCGTTGAGGTTTTTGGAGTATATTTCGCGTGTGTATGAGAAGATGATAGACAATGAGATGTTGTATAGGACTACGATGTTGACAGTTCCTCGTCCGGAGTTTATAGTGTTATATAATGGTAATGATAGTATGCCTGATGAGAAGACGATGAAGCTATCAGATATGTTTAGTAAGGCAGCATTAAGGGTAGATAGTGACAGGCAAGGTTTTTTAGAGTTAAGCGTTAGGGTATTGAATGTGAATAATGGGTATAATAAAGCGATATTAGGTAGTAGCAGGACGTTGGGGGAATATGCGGGGTTTGTGGAGACAGCCAAGAGGCATATTAAGGGTGTGGATTATAGGGACAAGGCGGCAGTGGTAGTGGCGATGAGAGCGGCGATAAAGGAATGTGTGGAGAATAATATATTGAGGGAGTTTTTAGTAGAGAACTCTAAGGAGGTAATAAATATGTTGACAACAGAGTTTAATTTGGAGACGGCACAGAAGGTCTGGTATAGAGAGGGGATGGAAATAGGAGAACAAAGGGGCTTGCAGATAGGAGAACAGAGAGGCTTGCAAATAGGAGAACAAAGGGGCTTGCAAGTTGGGCAACAGCGGTTGTCCCAAGAGGTTTTATCGTTTCTTGATAATGGCGATTTAGATACCCTAAGGAAGCGTCTGTTGGCAAACGTCTCATCACATAAAAGCGAAGATGCGATAAACTAAAGCTTAAGAGTGAAAACAATAAAACAATCACCTACATCTTAATCTCTCCCTGTTTATATGGGATAATGAGGTAATAAATATGTTGACAACAGAGTTTAATTTGGAGACAGCACAGAAGGTCTGGTATAGAGAAGGGATGGAAATAGGAGAACAAAGAGGCTTGCAAATAGGAGAGCAAAGGGGCTTGCAAGTTGGGCAACAGCGATTGTCTCAAGAGGTTTTATCGTTTCTTGATAATGGCGATTTAGATACCCTAAGGAAGCGTCTGTTGGCAAACGTCTCATCACATAAAAGCGAAGATGCGATAAACTAAAGCTTAAAGAGTGAAAACAATAATACAATAGGGGAGGAATTGTGGTATAAAAGTAAGTCCACGTATATGATATGACTACTAGTTATCTGCCCCATTAAAACATTTTTTGTTTTTTGTAAATTTAGGCTTGACAGATGGACATAGTAGTGTCAGAATAAGGCTAAACGTATAATTGTATTTATTATACATTGATACATTAGGTACGTTGTAGTGTGAAGTTTTAATCGCAAAATGCGAAAAATAAGGAGGAGACTTCATGAAAAAGTTTTTATTAGCTTTGGCTCTAGTGGCTTTTACAGCTACTGGCGCATTGGCTGCTGACTGGACTTGGTTTGGTCAGTTTAATCTGAAAGGCGTCAGCCACGACGGTTTTAAGTTCTTGGAGGACACTGATAGCAACTATTCTGGTATCTATCAGCTGGCTCGTATCGGCGGACGCGTAACCCTAGATGAAAAGGTTCTAGTTGGCTATCGTCTACGCCTATACAGAGGCGACTTGGATGGTACTACTGCTGGTGCGACTCCAACTGGTGGTACTGCTAGTGAACCTGGTTTCGCAGTTGACCGTTCTTGGATTGAAGTGAAACCTATTGCTGCATTGAAGCTGACTGTCGGTGCTGCTAATGAAGGCTGGGCATATCACCGTGAATTCGGCGGTGGCTGGTGGGGTGGCATTAACAGTGAAGCAGGCGGTGGCGGGTTAGTTCGCGCTGACGTTGACCTAGGCACTGTTAAGCCCTATTTCGCTTGGCAAATAGAAAAGAGCAATGACAAGCATACTTTAAACACTGAAACCGGTGATGCAAATCTATACGTTTTAGGTGCTAATATCAAGAGTGGCGATTTAGGCGTGTACCCTATGCTCGCTACCTATCGTATTAATGCAGCTGATACGACATTAAAGGACAATGTAGAAACTCTTGGCGGTTATGTAGCTGTTGAATACCTACCTAAGGAAGGCGTTCAATTTAAGGGTATCTTTACAGGCACTCAAATTGACACTAAGGAAGCGGGTATTGATTCTTACACCCTATTTGGTGGCTTGGTTGATGTAGCTTATGCAACGTCTTCTTTCAAGGCTGGCGTTACAGTAGCTTACGGCGGCTATGACAAGGACAATAAAGAAGGTTTCTTCTTTGGTGGCGACTGGAACAAAACCATTATAGTTGATAATGGTATAGTTGATGGTATGGGTGTTGCTGGTATGACTGCTATATATCCATATATAACATTCTCACCTGTTGATAAGCTGACACTTGGCTTGACTGGCGCATACTACATGTCTAACGTAGATGGCAAGGCTACTAACGGCGACTACTTGGAACAAGTGAATGTGAACTCTGACCTTGCCAATGGTTTCGTCAGCTATGGTGGCTACAGCCTTAACAGATATGGCTATGCTATAGATGAAGATTCTAGCATAATAGAAGTTGACTTCACTGCTAAGTATGCATTCGCTAAGGGTGTATCAACTACTTTCGGTGCTGCTTATGCTAAGTTCACTGATATTTACCCAACTGACGCTGTTGTTGGTTCGTACGGCAAGCAAAGCCCAGATTCATTACAAATCTATCTGGCACTTGACGCATCGTTCTAGTAGCTAGCGTAATGTAACTGACAATGTCCGTATAACATACGGATAGCAATAAAAGCCCTCCCCTGACGGGGAGGGCTTTGCTGTTGCAACTGGCAGACAGGTGTGCTATGATGAGCGGGGGAACGCTCATGATAAACGTATATTTGTTCATAGCATAGCTGTGGTGAATCCAATAGATTTTTTAAGGGGGATATTGGAGTATGACTGATACAATCTTGAAATGCAAGGGGATGGATGCTCTGACAAAGGAGCTAGGTATGGTTGAGGCGGAACGTTTCATATCGCTGATTTTACGTGAGCCATTTGACTATACAGAATGGCAAAGAGGGCTATACAAGGACGTTCCGCTAGACGACTTCTATGCAGACGTTAAGCGGTTTCGCGAAAGTAAGGCAATGTAAGGGGGTGTTATATGTATGAAGAAGTAGTAGCAGACGCAAAACGTGACGTTGCTGTTATGGACGTGGACGGAAATCCTTATGCTGAGCTACGGGAGCTAGAAAAGCAGGCACATATAGAATACGTTAAGAGAGCTACCGCAGCCATAGAAAATAATGCTGACGCTGATTTGAAAAAACTGGCAGAAGATGCATACTGGGAATATGTTAAGAGAACGCTTGATATTAGTGACCTTGCAATAGCTCGTGGTGACGTATACGATGGGGAAGAGGTCTTTAATGAACTTATAAATAAGTATGGCGTACAAGCTACGTATCACTAAACCTGCGACTATCCGCTGATGTTCCCTGTTTGCCAAAGAGTAAGAACTTACCGTCAAGCCGTTGTTGAAAACTATCTGATATTTTATAAAGTGAACAATATTAACAAGATAGTCAATATTGCCCATGTGTTATATGCAGGTATGGACTATCCAAGCATACTGAACCCCATCGCCAACGGAGGTAATGGAATATGAGCCATTTGACTATACAGAGTGGCAAAGAGAGGGGTTGCGTTAAGCGGTTTCGCGAAAGTAAGGCAATGTAAGGGGGTGTTGTTTTGTTATCGTTTAATCCTTGAGCTGATTATATTCAAATGTGCTACAGCGTCCACCATATACACCACCACCCCTACCCATATAAACCCCAGCGCAACTGGCATGCCAGAGCTTAACGGCTCGTGAAAATGATAATAGCCTATTAAAAACGCCAACGTTGGCGATATATACTGCAATATTCCCACAGTTGTCAGCGGTAGTCGCTTCACCCCATAGATAAACCCCATAAGTGGCAACATAGTGACCGGTCCCATTGAAAAGATTAGTAGCTTATGCAATCCGCTATCGCCCATATACGAATACCCCGATACCCCCGACTGCCACAAAAAGAATAGATATGCGGGGATTACCATCAGAGAGGTCTCCACAAACATCCCGTCCATAATGTTTGCCTTGATTACCTTGTGAATTGTCCCATATAGCCCGAACGCAAGAGACGGTAATATCGCAAAATACGGCACATCGCCATAACCCACTATCATATACGCCACGCCTATAATAGTTAAAACTAATGCTCCTTTCTGAAACAAACGCATATTCTCGCCAAAAAAGAACGCCCCAAGCGCGGTGCTTATAAGCGGATTGATATACTGCCCCATACTAGACTCAACTATATGCCCCGTGCCCATCGCTACTATGCCCATACTCCAGTTGAAGTTGATAAGTAACGCAGATAACAAAAACCAGCCCATAACACGGCGATTTCTTATCAACGCCCACACATTAGACCAACCCC
>BNUJ01000079.1 GCA_025997275.1 Deferribacterales bacterium | reverse complement strand
TGTGCTTAATCTGCCTGATAGTAACCTGCAGGAGCTAGTAGCGGGTGTTTATAAGATACGGCGACTACACAAGGGGGATGTGGTCAGCGTTCAGATACTGTCAAATGCTAGGAGTGGCGATTGCACCCAAAATTGTGCATATTGTGCACAATCGCACGTTTCAGAGGCAAATATAAGCAAATACCGTATCACAGACTATGAACCTCTCCTAAAAACAGGACAAATTGCTAAAGAGAATGGGCTAGCCCGCCACTGCATAGGTTTGAGCGGAATCCGCTTTACCGATGAGGAAGTGAACGAGTTTGCCGACATGGTTACAGAGTTGAAGTCAGACGTTGGGTTGCCAATATGTTGCTCTATCGGCTTTCTAACAGAAGCGCAAGCAAGGAAACTAAAAGCTGCTGGTGTTGATAGAATCAACCACAATCTAAACACTGGCAGGAACAATTATCCTAATATATGCACAACGCACAAATATGATGAGCGCTTGAACAATATCAAGATGTTGCAATCTATCGGCTTTGAAATCTGTTGCGGCGGGATAATCGGGCTTGGAGAGAGTGCAGACGATATAGTTGATATGCTGTTTGACATCCGCACAATCAACCCGCAGGCTGTCCCTATCAACTTTTTATTACCTGTTAAAGGAACGCCGCTCGAAAATGCCAGCACTGAACACCTTACCCCTGAATATTGCTTAAAGATACTATGCCTCGCAAGGCTGTTGATGCCGAAATCCGATATCCGCTGCACTGCAGGCAGAGAAGTCTATCTGAAAGGACGCGATAAAGAATTGTTCTCCATAGTTGATTCAATATTTGCATCTGGCTATCTTACAGAAGGTGGGCAGGGGATAGACGACACCATAAGCTCTATTAAAAATGCGGGTTTTGAATATATTTTAGAGTAACACTGATACATGGTGTCTCCAAAAAGTATTTGACATTTTACAGATAATGTGTATTACTTGCTCCTGTGAGTTATAGTATTTATAGGGGATTATGAATGTCAGACAAACGTATCAGTAACACACACACACACACACACAGCAAGAGTTATGCCAAAGTTCTAAAAAGCTGTCCGGTTTTGCGGGGATATTAGCATGGGTATAGCGCAAAACATTCGTCGCAAGATTTACAGGCTATTCCCAACATATAGATTGGTTGAGCGCAAGGTGTTGCCGCTAGAAAAACGCCTTGTTAAGATAGAAAACTTATTGCTTAAAATGAGTGCAGGGCAAGACTTCCTCTATGACGTTTCAATAGACGGAATGAGTTTTCAGTTCTATGACCTGCTCTCATCTAGCTCGGTTGATTTTGTGACTGATGATATGAATTCTGGCAAAGCGAATGCTGAATTACTAAATATGAACTTCAAAGACGGCGACTGCATTATAGACATTGGTGGCAATGTTGGCATAGTGTCAATATATTTAGCTAAAAAACACCCAAATATTAAAATCTACGCTTATGAGCCTGTGAAGCGCAACTATGAAAACTTCTTGAAAAATATCAAGGTTAATAATATACCTGACGGTGTTATTGAGGTATTCAACAAGGCTGTCACGCAAGATGGCAGGGATGTGCATGCGGCAATATCTATCCGTAACACTGGAGCTTCTAGTATCTACTACACTATGGGGGCTACAGGCGGCGGCGATGTGCCGTCCATAACGCTTGATAAAATCTTTGAGGAAAACAATATCAGCAAATGCGCCCTGCTAAAGATAGATTGCGAGGGTGCAGAATACGAGATAATATATAACACAAAGGGAGAGCACCTGCGCAAATGTGCCTGCATACTTGGTGAAACGCACGGAAAGCTAGCTGATGGCAAGGCACTAATAGAATACTGCAGGGAATTTATCCCGCTTGCTTACTGGGACTTGCAAGGTTAGACGATAAAGTTGCCTTGTAAATAAAATTTGATAAACTTATTACTTGAAATAAGACTTAAATAGTATTAAAATAACTTGTCTATACAATAGTTTGTCTATGTATATGCTAGACTTTTGTGGAGGGTTATTTAATGGGTGTTGCTACTAACAATGATTTGATTTACTTTGACAACAGTGCAACTACGCGTGTAGATGGTGGCGTGGTGCAGTCAATGCTGGAGTATATGACCGATAAATACGGCAATGCATCTAGCTCACACAGGGCGGGGCTGACCGTCCATGCTGATTTAGATAAAGCTAGGCTTGCTATCGCCAAGCTGCTGTCGTGCAAGCCTAACGAGATAATATATATGGCTAGTGGCTCTGAGGCGGACAACTTCGCTCTGCGGCAAATCGTCCGTCTGTATAAGAGTAAGAACAACGGCAAGGGCGGGCATATCATAACCACCGCCATAGAGCATAAGGCAATACTCAATACTGGCATTTATTTACAGGAGAATGGCACTGATGTAACCTATCTAGGTGTTGATAAACAGGGGAGAGTTAGCCTAGACGAATTGGAGCGTGCTGTCCGCCCTGATACAATACTTATCAGCGTGATGCTTGCCAATAACGAGGTTGGCACGATAGAACCTGTTAAAGATATTGTCCGGATAGCGAAAAAACACTCCTCTGATATACTCGTTCACACAGATGCCGTGCAAGCTATCGGCAAACTAAAAGTAGATGTGAACGAACTTGGCGTTGATTTGTTGACCTTTTCAGGGCATAAAATCTATGCTCCTAAGGGGATAGGCGTGTTGTTCGTTAGAGAAAACTTGCGAAAGGAGCTGACTCCGCTGATACATGGCGGTTCGCAGGAAAACGGGCTGAGAGCGGGCACGGAAAATATCCCATATATAATGGGGCTGGCTAAAGCCGCTGAACTAATCGTTGAGGACAACTATAGACAGGCGGAATATATACGCGGGTTGCGCGATGGTTTTGAGAAACGTATTTTAGCTGAGATACCCGATACGCGTGTCAATGGCGACATTGCCAACCGTGTTGTGTCTATAGCGAATATTACATTTAGATATATAGAAGCTGAGTCTGTTATCGGCTATGTGCCGCAAGTGTGTTGCTCGCTGGGCAGTGCCTGCACCGCTGGGCAAGATGCCGCATCGCACGTTTTGACCGCTATGTGCATGGACCCAGTGGAGATACGTGGCACGATACGGTTTAGTTTTGGCAAATTTAACACCGCCGATGAGGTGAACAGAGCTGTAGAGTATCTAAAAGACGGCGTGGCTAAGTTGCGCGCAATGTCTCCCCTAGCTAAATAGTGGCAGAACAATAAATGGCAGGCAAAAAGCAAACTATTGCACTGTTAGAGGAGCTTGCTAATAAGCTGAACGTTCGTGTGCGTTATGAGAAGACCACGGCGCGCGGCGGGCTATGCCAGCACGAGGGGAGCTTTCAGATAATTATAGACAAGAAAGCTAGCGATGACTACAAAATCAGTTTGTTAGCTACTTCGCTAAAGACCTTTGACCTGTCAGATATTTATGTATCAGATGGGTTAAGGGAGGTGTTGAATAATACGTGAATTTACTATACTATAGTCAACTATGGACTATATATTTCTTGATGAGATAGACTCCACTAATCGCTATTTGCTTGAAGGCAGTTTCCCAGACGGCACGATTGCTATCACGTTCAATCAGACCGCTGGGCATGGCAGGAGCGGGCGCGTTTGGCAGGGTGCCGCAGGACAAGCTATGGCACTATCAATGCAGTTAAAGGGCGTTGTTCGTGAAAAGCTAATGGGGGCGCAAATTGTAGCGGGATATGCTATGGTAGAGGCGTTGAGTAGCTATTGCGATGCTAGGCTTAAGTGGCCTAACGACCTTGTTCATGCAGGTAAAAAGCTAGGGGGGCTTATCATAGAGACTAAATTTTCAGGCGATACACTAGAAAAGGCTGTCTTTGGCGTGGGAGTGAACATCAACCCGCCACAAGAGCTTGAAATTAGGGGCAGAGCGGTGTCAATCAGCGAACTATATGATGGCAAGATTGAGCAGAATGAATTAGCTACTAAGTGTGCCGACGTCTTGCAGGAATGGTTTGAGGAGTATGTATCTGTCGGTGTGGATATTGTGGGGCAGTGGGCGGCATATTCTGCCAACTATATGAAACCTGTCAAGTTCCACCTGCAGGGGGTAGTCAGTGAGGTTACCGAGCTTGGTGTTGATGATAATGGACAGCTTATAATGCGCGATTCTTCAGGGGTAGAGCGAATAATCGGTGAAGGCGAAATCGGCTATGATTTCAGCGGTAAAAGTGGTGTTAATTTATGAAAAGGTTTTTAGTTGTATTGGTGTTATTTTGTGCGTTTGTCGGTGTTGAGGCTAATGCTGAGGAGAAGGCATATAATCCTGGCTACTTTGTATCGCGTGGCTTTGTGTCGTTTGGCATATCGGGCGTTCATCCTAAAAGTGGTTCTTACGCGGACAGTCGCTTTCTGCCTAGTGCAATGGGCAATATTAATATTATCCAGTCGGAATATGGCAATTTAGGGCTTACTCTCGGTGCATCATATACCCGCCCTGCGCGTGAGTATGAACAAGGCAACTATAAATTCAGAATGATAGGCGATGAATATATAGCCGACGTGGGGCTTGCGTATAGCACGGGTAGCAAGAGCATAAATTTGTGGCTTGGCGGGGGCTATGTGAAGAGCTGGCTGTCAAGCAAGATGGACGAAGTTTATTTATCGGGTGTTGGAACTGGCTATACCAAAAGATTTCGTTCCACTAGGGATGGGCATTATTTGTTTGGTGCGCTTGAATATGTTATATCAAAGGACGGCAAGTGGGGGCTGGGACTGGTCGTTCGCTCACAGGAGACCAGCGTTGCGCACTACAAAGACGCTACACTAGGCACAAAGGTGTGGCAAAATGTGGATGCAATGACATACCAATTTTCGCTGTATTACCATTTTTAGCTTTTAAGCTATTAGCTTATTGGTTCTTTGTCCTTTCTTAGCACGACATCGCCGACTAGGTGCTTTAGTGCCTCTAGGTCGCCCCTTTCAAGGAGCGGTAAAATTTCTTGAAAAGCCTTTTGCTTTCCTATTAACTCGCCTTCCTCAAACGCCTCTTCACGCCACACTCTTTTAGCAACGTTCAAATCAAACTCTGATGTCAACATTCCCATATTCATTACCTCCCGCGAGTGCCTATATAGAAAGTCTTTTAATATCCCACGCTCTATACATATCCGTATAGCCCGCTCCATTGCAACGGCTAAAGCTACTTTATCCTCGCTATTTAACCCCTTTGTCTCTCGTTTAACTACCTCTATAAACTCTGCACAATCGCCTAGTGTCTTACTACTACCCAATATGTCTTTGTTATGCCCACTATTAACATTCAGCACCTTTACTTCCAGCTCCAATAAGGCTTTATCCTCTAGTCCTGCCTCGGCAAACAGAGCAGATAGTTTCTTTATGCTTTCATCGGGTATATCATCATTGCAATTATACAACGCTATAAACTCTGGGCGAGGAATTGTCAACATCCTATGTCTATATATTGCTTTGCTATCTATAAGCTTTTCATAAATGCGAGCGATATATATCAATAGTCTATGACCAGTTTCTATATCTAATTGTTCCACCATAGATACCCCCTTTAGAAGTTTGCTATTTATAGCAAACTTTCAGTCCGTCTGCAATTTGTCCGTATGGACAAATTCGTTTTGCTAAATATACGAAAATAGTGGGGTAAAGCTTTCTAGGAAGGACGTCGCAGAAATAGCCTATGACGTTATTGAAACAATATCAAAGTATGACGGCGACCCATACGGGGACTTGGCTGGAAGTGGCTACAAGAAGGAGTCAATTATATTATGTTTGGAAGTGTGAAATTAAGGCATTGTAGGCTATCTAGTAGCCAAATAAAAAGTTTGCTTAAGCTCAAGCTTTGTTGCCTATTATACGGGGTAAAGTCAAACCTGATAGTATCGTTTATAGTGATTATTATCGCAGTTATAATGCGTTAGATGTATCAGAGTTTAAGCATTATAGGATTAACCATAGCAAGGAGTTTGCGAGAGAGCATAACCATATAAATGGGATAGAGAACTTTTGGAATCAGGCTAAGAGGCAGATGCGGAAGTTTAACGGGATACAGAAAGACAAGTTTAACTTGTTTCTAAAGGAGTGTGAGTTTAGGTTTAATTATGGAACACCAAAAGACCTGTGTAATGCCACAGTTAAAATGCCCCTATTTAGGCGTTAAAGGTATGCTGTTTTCCGTTGTAGAATATAGAGAATGATTTATCAATGAATTCGCGGACGAGGACTTTGTTGACTCTAGGGGCGTGAACGGACTTGGAGGGTATTTGAAAGAAGTGTCCGTTTTTTTGTATAGTCCAGTCATTACGCAGTTTAGCCGAACTTTCCAGATAGCAGTAGTCTTTGAGTTGCGCTTTAGCTGGTAGTTGGCGGTGGGCGTCAGGCACTGTTTCTTTGGGTATAGATAGCT
>BNUJ01000078.1 GCA_025997275.1 Deferribacterales bacterium | reverse complement strand
ACAAGCCTATTTTGCGGTTTTTAATGGCTTTTGTAGGGCATTTTTCCAGACAAACACCGCATTTGACACATTTGGAATGGTCTATGACTGATAGGTTGTTCTCAACTTTAATCGCCCATTGCGGGCAAGCCTTTTCGCACATTTTGCAGCCGATGCAGCCACCGGAGCAAGATTTGCGAACTACCACCCCGCTGTCCTTTGACGAGCAGGCAACGTATAGGTCTTTATTCTTTTGCAGCAGTCTAATCAACCCTCGCGGGCAGATTTTAGCGCATAGCCCGCAACCGATGCATTTATCCTCATCTATCTGTGCTATGCCGTTATCGCCTACGCTGATTGCGCCGTAAATACAGGCAGTTGTGCATGTGCCACCACCAAGGCAACCGTATATGCAAGTTTTCCCGCCGCCAGCCACAACAGACATCAAGCGGCAATCCTTTATATCTTTATAATCAGCCACACGGGGACAAGCTTCTAAATCTCCATTGCAGATAAGTGTCGCTACGCGTCTCTCGGCGAGTGTGATTGTCACGCCCATTATTCTAGCAATTTCAACGATGACTTTACTGCTTGATGAGGCACACATATCGGGGCGGGCAGAGCCTGCTATGATAGCATCTGCCATAGCGGAACATCCGGGCTGCCCGCAAGCACCGCAGTTTATCCCTGGTAGTAGTTCTAAAATCTGTTCCCTCCTGACGTCCCGCTCCACATTAAACTTGCGCGAGGCAAAGCCCAAGCCTAAGCCAGCCAGCAAGCCGAACGCAGATGTTGTCAGAATGGCATATAACATAAACATTACTTCACCAGCCCTGCAAAGCCCATAAAAGCTATTGCGAGGATACCAGCAGAGATAAAAGCAATTGGCATCCCCTTAAACGCTTGCGGCACGTCCGAGAAGGAAACGCGCTCTCTAATGCCCGCAAACAGCACCTGTGCCACGCCCATACCAGCAGCTGAACCAATAGTAAAGACTAACATCTCTAAAAAACCGCGATTGTCCTGTGCATTTATTAGTGCAATACCCAGCACAGCGCAGTTTGTAGCAATGAGTGGCAGATATATACCTAGTGCGACATGCATCTGCGGGCTAGTTTTTTCTATAGCCATCTCTACAAACTGGACTAGCGAGGCGATTATCAGTATAAAAACAACCGTCTGCATGAATTGTATCCCCAGCGGGACTAGCACCAGCCTATACACAAGCCACGTAGCCGATGACGATGCCGTCATAACGAACATTATCGCTAGGCTAATGCTCACAGACACATTTATAGAGCGCGACACCCCCATAAAGGGGCATATACCCAAAAATCTGATGAGGATAAAGTTGTTGACAAGGGACGATGAGATAAAGAGCATTATGTATTCCATAGCTATTTACCCCCTATTTTCTTGTATATGTAGCCGTATCCCGCCACCAAAAAGCCGACTACGAGGAAACCACCCGGTGGCAACAAAAATATTAACGTTTTAGGCATAGTAGTCACAATAGGTGCACCAAGTAGTGTGCCATTGCCGACTATCTCGCGAATAGCCCCCATTAACACAAGTGCAAGGGTAAAGCCAAGCCCGTTGGCAAGTGCATCTACAAACGATATGAACACACCGTTCTTTAGCGCAAAACTCTCTGAACGGAATAACATTATGCAATTGATTACTATCAACGGGATAAATATGCCCAGCATTTTATAAAGCCCATGCCAGTAGGCGTTCATTAGTAGTTGAATGACAGTCACCAGTCCTGAAATCATTACCAAATATACCGGTAGCCTGATTTTGCGCGGAATAGAGTTCTTAAATATTGATACAGACGTGCAGCCCACAACCAGTGCCGCAGTGGTGGCTAGCCCCATGCCGAGCGCATTTGCTACAGATGTGCTGACGGCAAGCGCGGGACACATACCCAAGTATTGTTTTAAGGTGGGATTGTTGTCAAAAATCCCTTCCCGTAACGTCTTTAATGCCTGTTTCAACATATCTATTTTACACTAACCTTTTGTAATATCGTTGCCGCCACATTGACAGCATCACAGACGGCGCGCGGGCTGATAGTTGCACCACTAAACTGGTCAATATCGCCATTATCAGCTTTCACAGCAAATTTTTTAGAGAGTGCCCCCCCTACAAACTGCCCCGTCCAGCTAACCAGCGTAATCTTATCTCCAAGTCCGGGCGTCTCAGCGTGCTGCAACACGACAACGCCAGTTATAGTAGCCTTGATATCGGCACCTACCAGCACCGTGATTGCTCCGCCATAGCCTTTGTTCGTGGTTGTTGAAACACCGTAACCCACCAGCTTACCGCTGTTTTTAGCAATATATACCTTGTAGCCGTTAAGCTCAACGTTTTCTTCATCGGGGCTGTTGTCAAATGGCGGCAACACCGCCTGCAGACCGTGCAGAAACTCCTTGCGAATCTCCTCTGCTATAATATCCCTAGTCAGCATATTTGCTATGGACATCACGCAGGCAGCCACTAGCGAAACGACAAAAAGCACCAACGCATAGTATTTAACGGGGTTTTCTTTAATCCGATTGTTTGCCGTCATTTGCTTACATCCCTCTCAAATATAGATGCTTCGCCGTAGGCACGCGGTCTTAAATATCTATCTAACAGCGGAGTTGCCGCATTCATCACTAGTATAGAGAATGCTACCCCCTCAGGGTAGTTGCCGAATATGCGTATCATTATGGTTATAACGCCACAACCCGCTCCAAATATTAGTTTTCCCGCTGGATATAGCGGGGAGGTCACATAGTCAGTCGCCATAAAAAATGCACCTAGTATCAGTCCGCCACTGAATAGCTGGACAAGCGGTGGCAGTATCGCATCAGGATGTGCCCAATGGTGTGTGCAGACTAGCAAAGCCGCAGTGCATAAGAACGACACTGGTATATGCCACGTGATAACCCGCGCAAGCAGTAGAAACAGTCCGCCTATAAGCAGCGCAATAGCTGATGTCTCCCCAAGTGCCCCTGCCTGAAAGCCTAGAAAGCTCTGATATGCGCTAGGCAACACATATCCATCTAGTCCTCCGTGCGCCTGTGAATATACCTTAGCTGCACTCATCACGGTGGCTGCACTCACGGCATCAACACCACCCATAGACGGCGCAATGTAGGTAGTCATCTGCACGGGGAACGATATTAGCAAAAAGATTCGTGCAACAAGTGCAGGGTTGAATGGATTGCACCCCAGCCCACCAAAAACCATCTTCGCTATGACTATTGCCACAAAGCTACCTACAATGCACATCCACACTGGTGCAGTGGCGGGCAAGTTCATAGCTAGCAATATTGACGTTACAAATGCGCTGAAATCGCCTAGTGTATGCTCTTTGCCCATAATCTTACTACAAACCGCCTCAAAGAGTAGCGCACTTATTATAGTTGCCGCATATACTACGGCTGAGCGGTGGAATAGTAGCACGGACATCACTATTGCTGGGGTGAGAGCCACCACCACCATAAACATCATTCGGTTAGTGTTAGCCCCCGCATGTATATGCGGTGCGATAGATAGAACGAACCTGTTATTTACTTTATTATTGTTATCCATTTACACACTCAAGTTTTTAGCATAGCCCATAACTGCAGGTTTTGCTAGCTTAAATAGATTTTTCAGCGGTCTTTTTGACGGACATGCGTAGCTGCATGCACCGCATTCAATACAGCTTAATAGTCTGTGGGAGTGCAAATCTTCCAGCATAGAGTTTCTAGCATAGCTTTCCAACATCAGTGGCGACAGGTTCTGCGGACACGCCTCAATGCACCGCCCGCAACGCACACACGGCTGTGTTTTAGGCTCAAATAGTGGCTCACGCAGGGCAACTATGCCGTTCATACCTTTATAAGACGGGATATTCAAGCTCTGTGCCGTGCAACCTGTCATAGGACCGCCAATAATAATCTTGCGTCCTCTGCGGCTACTCTTAATGCCGCCACAGGCTTCTACCAGCCGTGATATAGGTGTGCCCAGTGGGACTAATATGTTTTTAGGCTCTCTAACCCCACCAGAAATAGTTATAACCCGTGATATAAGCGGTTTTCTATCAACAATAGCGTCTCGCAAGGCAAGCACGGTTGAAACGTTGTGGAGTATTATGTTTATGTCAGATGGAAGTTTCCCCTCTGGCACCTCTCTACCCGTCACGGTGAATATCTGTTGTTTCTCTCCGCCTTGCGGGTATATCTGGTGTAGTGGCTGGACGCGTGCCTTGTTGCCCGCCATGCTCTCAATAGAACGGATTGCGTCCCGTTTGTTGGTTTCAATGGCGAATATTACCTCTTTTAATTTTAGTGCATCTTTTATCAGTAGCGCGCCTTGCACTAAATCCCACGTCCGCTCTAACATCTGCCTATGGTCGCAGGTGAGGAATGGCTCACATTCAGCACCATTCACTATAAGTGTATCCAGCTGGTTTTTAGGTGATAGTTTTACGTGTGCGGGGAACATTGCCCCACCTAGCCCCACAATACCCGCAACCTTTGCTACGTCAGCAATGTTCGTTATCTCTCTATCTATGCGCATATATTCGCCTGATTGCTCTACAGCTTTAATAACTATGCACGGTGCTTTGCCTGATACTGGATGGTCGGCGGACAGGTCTATTGATTGGACAATTCCATCAACGGGAGAGTGAATGTTTGCACTGATAAAACCACTTGCAGTGGCTATGAGTTCACCAGCGAGAACTGATTGCCCCTTTTTCACTATACACTGGGCGGGTGCGCCTATGTGTTGAGACAGAAATAAGTAGAACTCATCGCCGTCTTTGGTCGTGAGGTGCTCCACAGGCTTGTAGCGGGTGGCTGACTTTTCGTCAGCAGGATGTATGCCATTAAATGGAGCTGCATTGAAAAACGCCATAGCATTTAGGATAGCACAAAATAAATAAGAAGTGAATAACCACCCCCCCCTACGGGAGGGGGTGGCTTAAAAGACTGTTATTACCTGTTTATCAGCTGTAGTGCCATTTGTGGCAGTTGGTTAGCTTGTGCTAGCATTGATGTGGCTGCGTTCATCATTATCTGGTTCTTCGTGAAGTCCGCACTCGCCTTTGCCATATCAATATCCCTTATCCTGCTTGACGCCGCCAGAACATTCTGCTGTCCGATAGATAACGATTTCAACGCATATTCCATCCTGTTGATACGAGAACCTATCTCCGCCCTCTGCTGCACTACATTTTTAATGGCAGCATCTATCTTAAAAAGTGCCCTCTGTGCATCAGGCAAGGTAGTGAGATATGCATCATCTATCTCTAACGCCACAGTATCAACCCTGCCTACGCTTATATCTATATACTGCCCCGCATTCGCACCTATCTGCGAACCCGTCTCCTTGTTCGCTATATGGATATACTGCGGGTTTAAGCCTGCGTCCTGCTCAAATGCTATATTGCCATTAGCATCCATCTTCGCACTGGTAGTTATATTCGGGTTGAGCTTTATATTAACACCCTTTATAACCCCCCTCATCATAAAGTCTATAGACAAATCACTATTGACATACTGCCCCGTATGCGCATCTGTTACTTTCATCTCTATAACATCATCCTTAGACTGCTGTATCTGCTCTATGCTTAACGCCCTAAGAATATCTTCATCCGCTACAAAACGTATCTCTGAACTCCGACCCGTCATCGCCCCCTGCATAACAATAGTGCCCTTAACAGCATCGTTGCCACTACCAGCAGCTGTTACTATGTGAGCCAGCTTGCTAATCTCAACATCGGGGTCGCCCATCTCTAGTGTTATAGCTATCGCATAGGCGAGCTTATCGTTAAACTCCTGCAATGTATCATACTTGCCCAGATATATCTCAGCAGTCCTGTTGTTGCCGAGCAATGTCAGCTTTCTAGTATTATCTAAGAGCATACGACCATCCGAATCTGTGAAATGCGATATGTCCTTTAACATGGTGCCAGGCAGAGGGTCTATCGTATTCCCGAACGTCACAGTGCCTGAAAAAGTTGGATTATTAAAATCTCTATACCAGTTAACAGTTGCTTTAACAAATTCACCATTAACTATATTAACAACCGTCAACGCGCCACTACTAGCATTAGGGTTAATAATTACACGGATACCTTTCTCTATTCTAACTGACGGATTTACAGTCAATGTAGAACTATTTCCTACAGGTTTAACATTAAGTATAAGGTGTTCGTTGGTATTAACATTAGGCTGCAGAGGTGCAACAATCGCTGAACCGAACAGTGCCTTGTTGCCGGCTGTAACATCACTAGTGACAGCACCCCATAACAATGATGCATTGAAATATAATGCATTACCAAGTGAAAGACCATCTGTATGAACTCTTATATTATTGGTGGATACACCGGTAACATATGTATACGTTGTTGTCGCACTAAAGGTTTCGCCCGTTATGGCATCTGTAGCGGTGAAGCCAATTGTGCCACTGTTACCAGCCACATTGGCAACGTCCTCGTTAAATTCCATTGTTATAGAACCATAAAAACCAGTAGCGCCCGTTGCTAAATTCAAACTCGACAAATGGTAATTATAACCAATCATACCTGTGCCATCGCTAGCTAAAAGCCTGGCCAAATAA
>BNUJ01000077.1 GCA_025997275.1 Deferribacterales bacterium | reverse complement strand
TTCAAGCAATACCGCAAAGAGGAGTATTCTCCGAAAGCTAAACGCATACTTATGGAGCAGCTAGCGGGCGGAACAGCTCAACTCAGCTGGGGGGATATGTTCAGCCTTGCACGTCTATGTGCTGGTTGTGGCAGATGCAAGCAGGCTTGCTCTGGTAAGTTGTCAGCTGGAGATTTGCTTGCAGATATGCGCTCAAAGCATTCCCACTGGTCGCAATATATGTGGGACATCTGGATAAACAGGCTTGGTCCATTATGGGGGTTGTTCGGGCGGTTGGCTATGATGGTGCCATTGTCTATTGCTCCATCGCTAATGAAATCAACACTAGAAACTGCCAAAGCTATGGCGAACAAAACTGACATCAAGACGTGGGCGATAATTACGAAATCGGCTAAAGCAAAGATTGACGTATCAAAGCCTGTCGTGCTTTTTGCAGGCTGCACGGCTAACAACGTGCGTCCCCAGTGGGGGCAGACTGCACGACAACTACTAGAGGCTTGGGGATATACACTATTAGATACTAATGGATTCAACTGTTGCGGGGGGACTATGCACCACGCAGGGCGATACGAAGTAATGAGAACAATGCAAGACCAGAATATCAACGAATGGCGCAAACTAGGCAAACCGCATATAGCGGTGTTCTGTGCATCCTGCTATCATAGTCTAAAGGCTTATGCTGATAGCGAGGACGATAACGCCCCACTAAATGGCGATGATGGGCAGGAATGGCTAGCCAGTTTGACCCCGTTAGCGGGCTTATTGACAGATGCAATTGCTACCGTAACAGCTGATAAGCCAGCTAAATATGGCTACCACGAACCCTGCCACTGGGAGCAGAAGGACGGCGATAGGTTATGGCTGTCAGACTTGCTCTCTGGGCTGAATAAAGGCGAAGGGCTGTGTTGTGGTATGGGGGGCATACTAAAGATGACCGACCCCGACCTGTCAAACAATATGGCGCGTAGTTGTATGGAACAGTTTAGTGCGGATTTGCGATATGTGCTGACTAGCTGTAGCGGGTGCACTATGCAGCTATCGGCAGTTGCCGCTCAAAAGGAAGTCTATCACTGGCTAGATGTGGTGAAAGTGGGGAGATAAACTACGGTTTGTCAGTCGCTATAGCAAAACTCTCAAAGCCAGCGGAGCGGGCAGCATCTATGACCGACACTACAACGCCATGTTGGGTTGCCTTGTCAGCCTCTATAACAACAGATGCATTTTGTGCTTTTTCATACTCCTGCTTTAGTTGTTCGTTAAGCTCACTTGCCATAGTGGGCATTCCATTAACGTAAATGCTGTTATTTGCTGTTATTATAACGCGGACAACAGCGTTTTCCTGCTTAGCCTCCGCGGTAGCCGCTTGTGGCAGGTCAACGTCTAGCTCGCTACTATCGTTAAATGATGTGCGAACGGCAAAGAATATCAGCAAGATAAAGATAACATCTATCAGCGGCATTATATTGAGTGCCAGCCGAGAGGAATCATTACTGGCGGCAGTGTGAAACTTCATTTTATTAGCTCTATCAATGCAATCGTCTGCCGTTCTAACTCATTCGTAATTTTATCAGCCATGTATTTTGCTATGTGGTGAAACACTTGCACTGGTATGGCTATTGAAATACCTGCCGCAGTGGTGATAAGTGCCAGTGCTATGCCACCCGATAGTGCCTGCCCATCGCCTATAGCACCAGTTGACATAACGTTGAATATATCTATCATTGCAAATACGGTGCCGAGCAGTCCCAGTAGTGGTTCTAATGCAACAATTATCAGCAGGGTGCTTTGATAACTGGCAAGTTCCCGTGCCTCAATGCTACCGACCTCTTCGGCTACCGCAGAGAGCTTTTGCCAATCTTGCCCTTTATCTTCAATGAGTCTAGCAGCTATGCGTGTAATAGCGTAATCGTTTATAGCGCACAAGCTAGCCGCCTCATTATAGTTGCCAGCACCGAGCAACTCCTTTAACTTAGCTAAAAGCGCAACAGGGATAAATCGCTCAGGGCGCAACACCCATAGCCGCTCCAAAAATATGCCTAGCGCAACAACCGACAACCCCAATATGGGATACATCAGCACTCCGCCCTTCTGAATAATATCAATCATAAGAGGATTTTAGCATAAGTTATCACAATTTGCTATTTCGTATTTCCACGCAAAAACCTACTCGTTGTAATGGTTGTTCCATCAGGAAACTTTATTAAGTAGTCTTTGCCCGATATGGAAGAGCGTGAGGCTATCCGCTCTATAAAATCTTCGGTAGTTTTGACTCTATCTCCAGCACGTGCCAGCTTACCACGTAAATGCTCTACGGCTTCTTTGGGGTTATATTCTTTCCCGTTGCGGATGAATACTGAACCTGTCGGAATAGATTTCATTGCCTGCAGTAGTCGCTCTATCTCACCACTAGAGTCGTCAGCGGCATAGATGAAAACGCTACTGAGCAGTATAAGCACAAAGAGGATAAAACCATTTTTCATATTTTAGTAAATTCCCCCACGCGTAGTGGACAGGTAGATTTCACCAGTTCTGGATGCGCTTTAAGGTGTTCATACACCTGATACAAGGGGTACAAGACAGGTTCACGTCCAAGCCGTATCACCCCAAAGTGCATAGGGATAGCTTTTTTTGCTCCCAAATCTGCTGCTGCCTTAAAGAACTCATCTGGATTAGTATGTGCATAATGCATTATATTGCGTGGCTCCTCAGCACCTACCCCTACGAGTGCGTAGTCAATGTTATAAAGTCTGCCAAACTCCTTAAAGCCCACAAAATAGCCACTATCGCCCGCAAAGTATATGGTCTTGCCAGCACCAGTGAGCATAAAGCCACCCCAAAGCGTGCTACTGTCTCTCTGCCCTATCCGCCTAGACCAGTGCTGAGCGGGCAAAAATGTATACGTCACATCACCTATAGTCTTTGACTGCCACCAATCAAGCTCATAGACCTCAATCGCGCCGTAACGTCTCATCAGATTAGCAAGCCCCAGAGGGACGATGTATATGGCATTCTTCTTTGCAGAGATTTCTTTTATGGTATCAGAATCTAAATGGTCGTAATGGTTATGGCTTAGTAGCACTACGAGATTATTAGGAAGATTATCAATGTCAAATTTTATTTTAACCTCTTTACGCACTACCAGTGCGGTGTCTGACAAGAACGGGTCGGTGAATATAGTGTTCCCTGCCAGCTTGATGATGAATGTAGCATGCCCTACAAATGAGATACTCTGGTTGTAGCTATCATTTAGATAGCTGTAATCATTGTCAACATTTGTAAGGTTTGCATCGGAGAACTCTGGGTTGAATGGATTTTCTGCAATGCGGTTCTTGAGAGCGCGAACTAGACTCATACCTCCGCCACGTAGCATCCACGGGTTAAAAAATAAACCATTTTCACCATAGTGCTCAGCGTATAGCAGTCCAACATCTTGCTCTGATGTGCGCCTTGTCCATTCTGTCTCATCAAATGGTGGCAATGGAGAGCAACCTGTCAGTGCTGTCAGCCCTGAAACTACACCTGCTTTCAAAAAATCGCGCCGTGTCATCATAATATAAGCAAAATCTTTGCTATTCCCCCGTCTTTTTGTTATGATACAGCATGTATCTAGCTGTTTCCTCTATGCCAGTGGTTAGCAGTTCCAGTGCTTTTGCATCTGCTGGTTCAGGCTCTACCAGTTGCCAGTCACTGTGCATGTCATCCTTTTTCCTGCTGTAGATTTCGCCCGTGCCACCCACAGCAAGTCTGTCTCTGCTTACTAACAGTGGAGTTGTGTATGTCCGCATTATGAATGTCCAGCGGTCGTCCCCGTAGCGTTTATCAAATAGGTCACGCCCAAGTGTCGTATTGTGGTATGAAATTCCTACAAGCCCTGCAATCGTAGGGAATAGGTCGGTGTGTCCGCCTGCCTGTAAAACTACCCCGCTCTTGAATCGTTTCGGGTAGTGGATGACTAGTGGGACTTGATACTCGTGCAGCTCAAGTTTCTGATATGTTTTAGGGGCAGCTGGGGAGCTTTCCATTATCCCGTGGTCGCCTACTACTATAAATATTGTATTGTCGTAGTAGTCGGACTTTTCCGCCAGCTCAAAAAACTCTTTCAGTGCAAAGTCGCACAGACGCATTCCATTGTATTCCTCCATATAGAAACCATACTTTTCCACAAATGACGTTTTAGGCTCTGAATAGTCAAACCCATCTATATTTTTAGGTATGGTAAATGGGCGGTGATTAGCCGCTGTGAGTAAAACTGCAAAAAACGGTTCGCTCTTATCAAGACTAGCTAGATATGCGTTAGATTCCCTCATCAGAGCGATGTCTGATATGCCCCACGTATCAACCCGTTTAGCTTTCCAAAACCCCTCTTCCAGTATCTCAAGCCCAGAGATGTTGTTGGCGAGCACCCCGCGCATATTTGCCCAGTTAGCATTGCCACCGAGCATAAACAACTTTTTATAGTCCTTAAAATCAGTCCAGATTAGATGCTGGTCTACTGCATCAGCATCGCGCGAGGAGCTATCAAATGACGGGTTCTTATCGGGTATGCCTGTAAATATTGAAAACAACGCCCTAGCAGTGGTGCGCGCTGATGCATAATAGTTAGGAAAATATAGCGACTTTTCTGCTAACTGTTTCAAAAACGGCGTAACAGGCAGTTCATCAAACATCAACGATGTTTTATGTGTGCTTAATGATTCAACTATAATCAGCACAATATTTGGTCTAGTGCGCCCAGTCTCTGGCACCAGACGCATATAATCAAGTGGCGTATCACCCTTTAAGTCTAAATTGCCCTTTATCCCCAGATAATCAGCCACTAGTGGATATGCAGACTGGACTAGCTTTATGTCTTGCCTATTTTTACGCTTTTTGCGTGGCTTGGTGTCATATATATTCTGCACGGGGTTCAGCCCCAATGCGCTAATCTCCCTTTTGCCCGCAAAATATGCCTCGCTCCAGCGCAACGGAAACCAAGTGAAACTATACTGCCCATAAATTAAAATAAATGAAATAATAAAGGCGAAAATACCTGATATTATTTGCATTTTGAGCGGATATTCGCGCGCATAGAAGCATTTATCAAATATAATTTTAATAATCCGCCCCGCCCCATAAACGGCTAATGCCATAAACACTAGCAGGGGCAACACGTGGTAGGTCTGCCATACCATTAAAATAGATTCTTTTAAGTCGTTTAGTTGGTGAAATAGCTCAAAATTGATTCTCACGCCAATATATGAATAGTGCGCAAAATCAGCCGCATATACAACTAACAATATGAATATTAACCCCATATAAAAGTGACGCAGGTAAATGCTAATAACGTCGAAACGCTTATTTAATATAGGAACATACAGCACGAATAGGACAGGCAGAGCTAGCAGACAAGCAAGTCTGCCATCAAATCTAATCCCAATGTAGAATGCTTTAGCGATAACACCTGCGGGGTTTGCAGACAGAGCACTCCACTGCCACAGGGCGAATATAGCGCGCATTATTAGCTCAATCAGCCAGATAAAGCCCATAAACTTCAGATAAATCAAACAATTATCAGTTAAAAACTTATTCTTTGGCATATAGCATTTTACCACGCCAGCGACACCGATACAACAAACTCTTTATCAGTGAAATACAGAGAATCTATGCTAAAAGATACATTGTCCGCCTTTTCTTCCTCTACCTTTTTTTCAAGCGGTCTTGCTATTAGATATGAGAATAAGCCCGCAATAGCCGCCCCCGCCACCACGTCATGCACGTAGTGTTTGCGGGCATCCACCCTAGAATATGCAACAAACGTGGCAGCCATATAAGGGACGATTGCTTGGTTTAGCCCGTAGCGTCTGTGGATAAACGTTGCGCCACTAAATGCACCTGCGGCATGCCCTGATGGGAATGATTTTTTGGAGTCGCCTGATTTATAGTCAGGTCGTTTCTCTTTTGTTGCACTTTTTAGCCCTTCCGATGCTAGTTGCGTTACTCCCGTTGCCGCAATGAGCTGCAGTGAGCCGTAGCCATCTAAATGATAGCCTGTCAGAGCAAGAGCATAGAGCGGCACAGCATACATCAACGTATTACCTGCGCTACGTGTATCAGCGTAAATAGGAACAGTCAACCCGCAAAAGAATATGAGTAGCAACACACATAAACGTTTTATCATTTTTTAGGTATCTCCTTCTTTTTGTTGTTATACAATAGGTAGTTGGATGTCTCCAGCAACCCCAGCGCAAGCCATGTGTCAAGCTCGCTAATGTTATCGCTATGATTATCAATCACCCAGTCCAGCCGTATATTATCAGCATCACGCTTATACCACCTATTTATAGTGGCATTGTATGTTTTCATAAACGTTTCGTTGTCGCTTTTCAGCTTCCGCATATCAGCAACATAAAGCCTGCGCCCATTTAGCATAAAGCCGTTGTTATAGTGGTCTGATATGAACACCCACCTGTCATCGCCGAATGATTTGTCTAACAAGTCGCGCCCAAAGGTGCTGTTCATATAAGGCATGCCGAGAAGTCCCGCTATAGTGGGAAATAGGTCGGTATGCCCGCCCGTCTGTTTCATAACAGCACCTTTCGGAAATTGTTTCGGATAATGTATGATAAGCGACAACGAAACGTTTATGAAAACATACAATGCCACTATAAATAGGTGGTATAAGCGTGATGCTGATAATATACGGCTGGACTG
>BNUJ01000076.1 GCA_025997275.1 Deferribacterales bacterium | reverse complement strand
TCATAAAAAAGGCAGAGGCAGGTGAACCCCCAAGAAAAGCAAGATAAAGGCTATCTTTAGGTATCCAAAGAAAAGTATGCCTATTGTTTCCACAATAGTAATTAGTGCAATAGTTATTTTTACTGCAACATCAAGTATTTTTATTACGTCCATGCCTCAATATTAAGGTTATTTTTGATAAAAGTCAAGGAGTTTTTATGGCACAGTTTGAAATAAGCACGATAATGAGTATTATTGATAAGGTTTCTGCTCCTATGAAAAACATATATAAGTCTTTATCGGCTAATAATTCGGGGTTTGCCTCGCTCGGCAGGCAGATGATGTCTGTTGGAAATAATTTAGGAATGGTAAAAAAGGGACTTGTCAATTTTATCCCGCCGTTATCACTTATCGGAGGTGCTACAATTTATAGTGCAGTCAAGGGTATGAAGGCACTTGTCAATTCAACGGCAGTTTTCGGTGATAGAATGGCAAAGACAGCTGATAAGCAACATATTTAGCCACTTCCTCTGTCTGTTGCCTGTAAATAATCGCAAGGCATTCTGCATCTTGCCTAGCGTTTTATATGCAGATTATTCATTCTGTTTATAGCTATAATGTCTTTCGTTCTCTGTTACATTGATATTTATGCTGATATAGCTTGGCAGTGTAGTAGCTAGGTCTAGTTTATCCCCCCACTCTATCAAGGCAAGGTCGCAACTTTCCGCTAGCTCAAAAAAACCTGTCTGTTCCAGCTCTGTTATGCTTTCTACGCGGTATAGGTCTGAGTGCAACACTCTCATTCCGCCACCTCTTGCTTTATACGTGTTGCATATAGAGAATGTCGGACTTGTAACTATATCGGTGCTACCAAGATACGCAAGAATATCCTGCACTAGAGTCGTTTTGCCCGCTCCAAGTCCGCCTGTCAACAATACATACCTTATGTTGCTGTTCGCAAGCATTAGAGTGGTAAGCTGCCGGGCTAGCTGCCTTGAGCTTTCACGACTATTTGATATCCATACTTGCTCATTCATATTTCATAGCTCCTGCGCTAGCCTATACGCCTCATTGCGTTTCACGCCAAGCTCCTTTAGCACGCTGGCCACTCTCCTCGGCGACAAACCCTCGCCAGCTAAAAGACGTGTCAGCTTGCCAATAGCTACACCCGCTAACTCACCACTCGCTCCACGCTCGCTTTGTCCCACATCTGCGGACTTTGGCTTTGCTACAATGCAAAACTCCCCCTTTATAATGAGTTTTCCAATATCCTCTGCGCTACTAACAAATACAACCTCTTCATATATTTTTGTCAACTCTCGGCACACTGCCATAGGCGGCTCAAAATATTTTAACAATACCTCCAATGTGCGCTTTAGTCTGTGTGGTGCCTCATATAGCACTATGGGGTAGCTAGCAGTGGACAATCGGACAAGCTCCGCCTCAGCCTCGCTGGTCTTGTGAGATAAAAAGCCATAAAATAGATAGCGCCCGTTTTCACATAACCCGCTAGAAACAGCAGCAAGCACAGCGGCGGATGCACATGGTATTACCTCATGCGGAATGCCCTGTTCTAGCAGCCGTCTTATCAGCACATAGCCAGGGTCGCTTATGGCTGGCATCCCCGCCTCGCTTATCAGGGCAACGCTTTTACCTGCAGCTATGGTTTCAAGCACCTGCTCGCTCGCCGCTAGTTCATTGTCTTTGTGATATGAATGTAGTTCTTTCTTGATATCTAGGTGCGCCAATAGCCCGCGCGCCGTTCTGGTGTCCTCAGCAAAAATCACGTCAGCTCCCCGCAAGGCGGCTATGGCGCGCTCACTCATATCAGATAGATTGCCTATCGGCGTGCCTACTATTCGGCAGATTCTGCGCTCCGCGGGTGTTGCTTTCCTATCAAACATCTAAATATAACCTCTCATTATCGTTATCATAGCGCAAAATGCCCTCTATAAACAAGTTTTTCTCAGTCTCCTGCGGTAGTTGAACCAAGAAAAAGTTGTCCGTATGCCCCTTACCGCCCCCCTCTGATAGCACACGCACCAACTTGCCCGCCTGCCGTTTATTTGCGTCATCCTTATACTTTTTAGCTAGTTCTCTGAGCATACTTGCTCGCTCTAATCGCACCGTTTGCGGCACCTGTCCCGCCATATCAGCTGCCGTAGTGCCCGGACGTGCAGAAAATGGAAATATATGCATATATTCTGGCTTAATCTCCGCTAATAATTCTTTAGTCTCATTAAACAATCTGTCCGTTTCACTAGGAAAACCAGTAATTATATCTAAACCTATACAGACATCAGACACCCCCGCGCGCAACTCATGGACTGCATGGAGTGCCTCCTCTGTGGTGTATTTCCTATTCATAGCCATCAATACTTCATTAGAGCCACTTTGCAACGATATATGCACGTGCGGAGCAAGCTTGCCCGCGGAGCTTGCCATTACATCCACTAGCTCGTCTGTAATCTCATTTACGTGCATAGATGTGAGCCTAACCCTGAAATCTCCCTCCAGAGCGATAATTTGCCGTAAGAGACTACAAAGATTGTCCTCGCTTGGTAAGTCCGCTCCGTAAAGCCCTATATGAATCCCCGTTAGGACAATCTCTTTATAGCCTGATTTTAGTAATGTTCTTAACTCATCTATTGTTTCATTTGCTGACTTGCTTCTGCTAGCACCGCGTAAACTGGGGATTATACAATACGAACACGCACAGCTACATCCGTCTTGTATCTTTAAGAATGCTCTTGTTTTAGTTCTGATAGGCAGAACGGCAGGGATGCCCCCTGACTTGCGCCCGAGCATGCGTTCAAGTATCCGTTCTTTGTCGTTATTTAAGACTATTATATCTGCATTTATGTCAGCATCGTTGTCAGTTTTTAATAGCTCCGCCATACAGCCCGTAGCAACAATCTTTCCACTGGCGTTGCTCTTGCGTAGCTGTGTCAACCCACGTCTGCATTCATTTTGCGCTCGTTCCGTCACAGCACAGGTATTGACTATTACTATATCTGCCTCTTCTGGCTTATATTCATAAATTGCTCCGTATCTAGGCAGATTAGCAATTAAGGTGTCCAGCTCCGCCCTGTTAACTTTGCAACCATAAGACACGAAAGCTACTCGCTGCATTTAAGGGACACCCGCACCTTTGCTATGCGCAAACCGTCTATCTCTACCACCTTAAATACAAAACCCTCATGCTCCACTATATCGCCTACACCGGCTTTGCGCCCTAATGCGCTGAACACAAAGCCACCGATAGATTCATCGCCACTTTCAAGTTGTATTTTTAGCTCCTTGCCCACATCTTCTATTGGAGTCTGCCCATTTATTTCGTAAGTATTGTCGTCAATTTTCGTTATATCGCACTCTTCGTTATCATATTCATCATTTATGTCGCCTACTATCTCTTCCAGTATATCTTCTAGGGTAATTAGACCCGCAGTGCCACCATATTCGTCTATCACAATAGCTAGGTGTATCTGTTTGGCACGCATAGCCTGCATTACATCGGCAATAGGCATAGTCTCGGGCACAAACAAGGCTTCACGCTTTAGCTCCTCTATGCTATATTTATGCGATTTTTGTACCTCATTTTCTAGTAAATCACGCAAATGGACTAGCCCTATAATGTCATCTTTGTTAGATGATGATAGCGGAAAACGCGTATATGGCGAGCTTAACACTATCTGCATGTTATCTTCATAGCTTTTATCGGTGTATAGACAGAACATTTCAGTGCGGGGGAGCATTATATCAGTTGCCGTCTTATCGGCAAAATTTAATGCACCTTCCATTATCTGTCCCTTAGTATCGTCCAATACCCCCTCAGTGCGGCTGTCGTTCACTATCATGCGCAACTCCTCTTCTGAGTGAGCCTGCACACTATCATCATGGCGGGAAACACCTATTAAACGCACTATTAGGGTAGCAAGTCTGTCAAATAATAAAACTATTGGATATGTGATAATACGAAATACTCGCATGGGGACAGCGACCAACAGTGCCATTCGCTCTGCACTCTGTATAGCAACCGATTTCGGTACAAGCTCGCCAAGCACCACATGCAACAACGTTATTATTGTAAATGCTACAATTATGCTAATCGTATAGGTTACATTTGGGTCGTCTGATATGAGCGTAAGCACTGGGGCTAAAATTTTTGCCACCAGAGGTTCCCCCAGCCAGCCCAACGCAAGCGATACAAGAGTAATACCCAACTGTATTGCACTGAGATATGAGTCTAACCTATCTGCTATATCTAATGCAATCTTTGCTAGGCTACTGCCCTGTTTGACAAGCTCTTCAAGCCTTGTCCTGCGCACTCTAACTATGGCAAACTCCGACAGGACAAAAAAAGCATTCATCGCCACCAATAGCAACGTGGCGATGAGCTTTAATATAATCGTTAAATACGGGGACATTTTATAATGCTACTATGCCAATGCAGGAGCTATCACCAATGATATTATGCACATTAGTTTTATCAATATATTTAGCGCAGGACCACTCGTGTCCTTGAACGGGTCGCCCACAGTGTCGCCTACTACAGCAGCCTTGTGTGCATCAGACCCCTTCTTTTCGCCAGCTATATCACCTTTCTCAATAGACTTCTTGGCATTGTCCCAAGCTCCGCCAGCATTAGCCATAAATAGTGCCAATAGGACGCCTGTAACGGTTGCTCCGCCTAACATACCACCGAGAGCCTCTTTGCCTAGTGCCACACCGACCAACACTGGCGCAATAGCGGCTATAACACCCGGAAGTATCATCTCCCTAAGAGCAGCACTGGTTGATATATCAACACAGCGTTTAGAATCAGGTTTCACACCCGGCTTGCCCTCTAATAGTCCCGGTATTTCGTGGAACTGTCTGCGAATCTCCTCTACCATCTGCCCTGCAGCTTTACCTACACTTGTCATAGTGAGTGCCGATATTACGAACGGCAGAATACCGCCGATAAACAAGCCTATAACAGTTTTAGGCGAGATTAGGTCTATAGTCTCAATCTTTGCACTGCTAGCGTAAGCTGCAAATAGTGCTAATGCCGTTAGTGCTGCCGAGCCTATCGCAAAACCTTTGCCCATTGCAGCAGTAGTGTTGCCTAGTGCATCAAGATTGTCCGTTATAGCACGCACATCCTCTCCCAGTCCGCTCATTTCTGATATGCCACCAGCATTGTCGGCTATAGGACCATAGGCATCAACTGTCATTGTTATGCCGACTGTTGCAAGCATACCTACAGCGGATACCGCTATTCCATAAAGCCCCGCAAAATAGTCAGCCGTAAATATTGCCACGCATATTACTAGCATTGGTATAGCAACTGAGTGGAAACCCACAGCAATGCCCGCTATGATGTTAGTAGCAGCACCGGTTTTAGACGCCTCTGCTATGCCGAGCATAGGTTTAGATGATGTATAATATTCGGTTATAAGCCCGATTAGCGTGCCGCAAACCGTGCCTGATAACACCGCCCAATAGATACCTGTAGGAAGATTTAATAGGCACGATATTAAAAGGAATGTTGCAACTAAAAAGAGTGCCGTTGCAATAAATGTAGAATAGCGCAAAGCCTTTTGCGGCTCAATATTGCGCAACACCCTCATTGAGGCAACGCCTAGCAGAGAGCAAAGCAAACCAAACATAGCAAGTTGCATGGGCAGGGACATTAACAAGCTACGTACAAGCTCAACATTGCCACCATTTGATAGCCTAGCCAGTGCAGCTCCACCCATAGTAGCGGCAAGTGCAATAGTTGCTATCAGCGAGCCTACGTAGGATTCAAATATGTCAGCACCCATACCAGCTATATCGCCAACATTATCACCAACGTTATCGGCTATGACGCCTGGGTTACGCGGGTCGTCTTCTGGTATGCCCGCTTCAACCTTGCCGACAAGGTCGCTACCAACGTCTGCCGCTTTGGTGTATATACCGCCACCTACGCGTGAAAACAGGGCGATACAAGATGCACCCATAGCAAAACCGTTAATGTATTTAGCCATTTCAGGATTGCCTAGAAATGCGAACGCAATACTAACACCGATTAAACCGATACTTGCAACAGCCAGCCCCATAACAGCTCCGCCGTTGAACGATACAAAGAGTGCTGCGGCTAGCCCATTGCTACGTGCAGCCTCTGATGTGCGCACGTTAGCTGCTGTAGCAGAGTTCATGCCGATGTAGCCTGCCAGCACAGAGCATGCAGCACCTGCCAGAAAACAAACAGCCGTCTTGATGCCCAAACCTTCAGCACCAAGAGACGGCGCAATCGTGATTAGGATGAAAACGAGAATAACAAATATAGCCAGCACGCGATATTCGCGCGATAGAAATGCCATAGCTCCATCATGTATCTGTTTAGCAATATCTGTCATTGCATCATTGCCTGCGGCTTGAGCCTTTATGTAACTGAATATCACAAACGCTACCAGCAGCCCCACTGCACCCACTGCGACCATTAGAAATACACTATCTAACATTATATGTGCCCTCCAACTGAATAATTGCGCTAATATTACCCTAACTTGGCAAGCTAGTCAAGGGGGGGGGGGGGGCTACATATAAGTAAGGTTTTCTAAGGGCAGTCAGAGACCATTGGATATTTCTCTCCTCACCAATGGGGGGCAAAAAATAACTTCTGAACTCAAACTACCCCTAAAACCCAGAATTAAAAACTGAAATATCTTTTACCAGGGTCCAACAGGCCAATCCAAACCCCAAAAACCTAACACTTTTTT
>BNUJ01000075.1 GCA_025997275.1 Deferribacterales bacterium | reverse complement strand
GAGAATCGGACGTCACGTATAATTTGCATAAGCGTGCTTCAATATTACAAAAGCCTTGACGAAATAAGAGAACTGGTATCTAACGCAAAAAAGATTGCTTCTCCTTGTTGTCAGCTTGTGCTAGGCGATTTACAGATAGATTACAATATACTTAAGGATTTATATGGTATGCTCCGTGGTATGTGCTCCTATGGAATGACGCTATTGGGAGCAATAAGATGTATCTTGAAAGCACATAGTATGAAAGATTTTTTCACAAATCCCAAAGAGCTTACACTAAAACGCGGGGACCTAGAGGGTATTTGCGCCGATTTAGACGTGCAGTGTCAGTTTATTGACACTAAACTAACGATGAACTGGGCTAGAGCTAGTGCGATAATCACGCTATAAGATAGATACAAAATACTCCCTTGATTTAAGATAATATTAGTCTTATATTGACAGCATATTATTGTTATGTTATAATTGCGAAGTTTGAGGAGGAGGTATATTTTATGGCGGCAGGACCATACAGCGATGTAGTTATGGACCACTTTATGAACCCGCGCAATATGGGGGAGATTGCCGATGCTAACGCTGTGGCAGAGGTAGGCAATCCCGCCTGCGGTGACGTGATGAAACTGTTTATGAAAATCAACAGCGATGGGGTCATTGAAGACGTTAAATTCAAGACGTTCGGTTGCGGTGCGGCGATTGCATCCAGCTCTATGGCGACCGAGCTACTAAAAGGGCGCAAAGTAGATGATGCCCTGCAGCTGACAAACGATGCTATCGTAAAGGCACTTAACGGACTACCGCCAGCGAAGATTCACTGCTCCGTTATGGCAGAGGAGGCTGTTGAGGCTGCGCTTACTAACTACTGCCAGCGTGTGGGCAGGGGCGAAGAATTTGTGAAAGAGTTAAAATCTAAAATACATAGGGGAGTTCAAAATGAGTCTGCAAACTGAAGTTCAAACTGTTATAGACACTGTTCGTCCGATGTTGCAAAACGACGGGGGCGATGTAGAGCTATTAGGCGTATCAGATGACGGCACTGTTAAGGTGCGCCTGCAAGGAGCGTGTGGGTCGTGCCAGTTCGCTGCAATGACGCTGAAAAATGGCATTGAGGCGCGCTTGAAAGAGCTTGTGCCTGCCGTTAAAGAAGTTGTTGCACTCTGATAGATAGCATAGACAACTACATACAGCTCACAGATGATGCTAAATCCAAATTTGAGCGACTATTTGAGCTTACATCTGCCAGTGGCATAAATGTAACCGCTATCAAAGGGCGTGATGACTACTATCTAAAACATGTGCTTGATAGTTTATACTATTTCAAGCTGAATCCCATTGTAGGCGTTAAGACGATAGCTGATGTGGGTAGCGGGGGTGGTTTTCCCGGAATTCCTCTTGCAATATATTTCCCAAGTATTACAATAACACTTATTGATAGTGTGGCGAAGAAGTGTGGCTATCTGTGTGATGTAGTTGCTAAACTTGGGCTTGCTAATGTGCAGGTGTTAAATGCACGTGCGGAGAGCTTATCGGGCAAAAGGTATGGGCTAATCACAGCGCGGGCGGTGTCTAGTGTAGCGCAGATGTTGGCGTGGACATCATCTATATCTAGTGGCAGGTGGCTGTTCTACAAGGGCACTAATCTGGTTGACGAGCTGGCAGAGGCAGATATTGCAATAAAGAACGGGGGTTATGTACATGAAATTATGCGTGTGGAAGAGCCGTTTACGCGGACTTATCTCTATATTCATCGTTAGTCTGTTTGTTCTAAGCTGTGGCAGCAATGTGTCCCGTATAACCACTCCTTATAATCCAATGCCGTATAAAGCACCCTATAAAAGCCCATTCCCTGCAGAATTCTATATGGTAAAAGCACCAACTGCTGGGGACTTCGTCCAGTTACAGAGATACCTGCGCAGCGAAAATGCTACTACGTCTGCTGAAGCGGGACTTGTGCTGGGTTATTACTATCTGTGCGATAAAGACATTGACAGGGCTGGAGAGTTTATCCGTAAATATTACAACAACCCTGCACTAACGCCATATATGGCTACTTGGGGCAAGTTGCTAATGCTGGAGCTTGCCATAGCAAACAAGTCTAAAGATGATGCTACGCTGTGGGGGGCAAACCTTAAAGGTGGTGTGGGCAATAGTGCATCAGAGCAAGCATTTAGCACGTATTGCACACTAATGCGTGTCCGTATTGACAAGACGGAGCACCCCTATAACTGCGTTGTTTCAAGGATAGAGTTTCTTGACAAGCAACTGACCAGCGAAATATCAGATGTGCTGGCAAGCGGTTCACTAAAGATACTTGTGACTGGTAGTAGCGATATGATGGAGAAAACGGGCGGTATTCGCTACTTTATACAAAAACATAAGCTAGACTATCGCTTGACTATATCAAAAGAGTATAAGAGTGGTGGCTGGGACTACTGGATTGATATGGATACTTATAGGCTGAAAGGCAAGGGCGTAGACATATCGTTCTCGCCTGCGGTGTCCCACTATGTAGAAAAAATAGATAAACTCATACCGATTAACACCTGCGACACGGTGATAATCGGCTGGGGCAATGACTATCAAGGCGAGGCTAAAGACCTTATTCGGCGGCTGAATATGTCAGGGCTGGCAGATGCGAACGGCTACGATATATCAGAGACTAAAGTTTCCAAAACCGTGCGTGACCAGCTCACGCGGTTGAAGCATAATAGTTTTTGCGCTATAGCTATAGGTAGCGAGCGAGATATAGGCAATTTCGTTCCGACAGTGCGCCAATATATAGAACTCCCCAAAAGGCAGAATATTTATGTGCTGGAAGAGGTTGACACCGGCGAGCACCTAAAACTGCAGCAGCTTCCATACTACCAAAATGCGTATATAATCCCCGTATTGGAGATGACAATTAGCCAAAAGAGTAGGGATTTTGCAAACGAATATGAAATATATTCGGGCAAATCGCCTATCGCCGACACGTTTTTAGGTTACGATATACTCCAATTCATACACTCACATTCAGGTGAGGGGGTAAAGAGCAACGAGCCGTCATTAAGTAATGTGAAAGCTATAGTATCTGGGCGAGCTGTCAGAGTGCCGCGTATGTATAGCGTTGATAAGAACGGCAACATAAAGGAGAACAAGCTGAATATTGGGGACGACTTCTATACCAGTGGCGGCTACTGATATGGATTTATATAGCACTATCAAGGCAGAGACGTTTATCATAGCAGGTCCCTGCGTGATGGAGGATGTTGATATTATGATGACAATCGGCGAAACCTGCAAGCAGCTCTGCGCTGAACGCGGGCTAACATACATATTTAAGGTATCCTTTGACAAAGCAAACCGCACATCGGCAAAATCTTATCGTGGCGTAGGGTTAGAAAATGGTTTGCAGCTATTGCAAGAGATGAAAGATGTTCTGAATGTGCCCATCACTACTGATATTCACGAAAGTTATCAGGCAGAACCTGTGTCGCGGGTAGCAGATATATTGCAAATACCAGCGTTCCTGTGCAGACAGACAGACCTGCTACTGGCAGCTGCCAAGACGGGCAAAATAGTCAATATAAAGAAAGCGCAGTTTTTGAGTGCACAAGAGATGGTTCATCCGATAGATAAGGTGCGTGGGGCGGGTAATGACAACATAATAATTACTGAGCGCGGGACGATGTTCGGCTATAACAACCTAGTGGTTGATTTCAGAAACCTTGTTGATATGCGAACGCTTGGCGTGCCAGTGTGTATGGATGTGACGCATTCTACGCAGCGTCCGGGCGGGCTAGGTGGCAAGAGCGGTGGCGATAGCAAATATGCGCCTTATATGGCATCGGCAGCAGCAGCAGTTGGTGCAGACGGTTTCTTTTTTGAGGTTCATCCAGAGCCTGAACGCGCCCTGTCTGACGGTCCTAACATGGTGCGGTTGGCTGATTTTGCCGCTATTTTAGATAAAGTTATCTATCATTCTAAATGATGAAATGAATAAACGCATTATATGCTCATGGGTAGGTTTAGTTGTCTTATCAGTTGCGTGCACTGCGGGGCTGTTGGCTGTTCATGCGCCTGCGGCGTTAATGCTCGGCTCTATGATTGCGGGAGTATTGCTTGCCATCAAGAGCATTGAACTGCACGTGCCCGACAACCCGATGATGGCAGTTCAGGCAATAATTGGTGCCATGATAGCAGATAGTATCCCAGGCGATGTGCTTGGCGAATTATCAGCGCAATGGACGTTGGTGCTGGCAGGCACTCTGTGGGCAATCGTTATGTGCATCCTTTTAAGCTTATTTGTAGCAAAACATCAGTTTATACCGGGCACAAATGCTATTTGGGGCTGTTCGCCGGGCGGGGCTACGGTAATGATGTTAATGTCGGGTGCGTATGGTGCTGATATGCGCATAGTGGGCTTTATGCAATACTTCCGTGTAATCTGTGTAGTGTTGCTTGCCTCTCTGGTGGCACATATCTGGGGCGACCCGACCACAGGCAGTTCAGGGCATATAGGCACTATAGAAATACAATTTTTTACACATATTGAGCTATGGGAGTTCGCAAAAACAATAGGTTTGATATTGCTGTCAATAGTTATCGCTTGGAAACTGCATTTCACGAGCGGTCCTACGATTATTGCAATAGTGCTGTGCCTAGTAGCGCAAAACACTGGGCTAGTCAAGCTAGAACTACCTATGTGGCTACTTGCTATAAGCTATGCAATAGTGGGCTGGGGGACGGGGCTACGATTTACCCGCCAACTACTGCTCGCCGTATTCCATGCCCTGCCACAAATTTGCTTGATAACAGCGATGATGATAGCACTTTGCAGCTCATTTATCGGAGTGCTGGTGTTTTTTGCTGGCACTGACCCGCTGACGGCATATCTAGCACTAAGCCCTGGCGGGGTTGATTCTGTAGCAATTATTGCAGCATCTTGCGATGTAGATGTGCCGTTTATAATGTCTATGCAGGTTGGCAGACTAATCCTCGTCATACTCAGCTATCCGCATATAGCACAATATATGTCTAAAAAGATTAAATTTAAGGAAAAAAGCTGGGAGTAGTATTTCCACTTGCGAATTCGCAATGCTGGTAGAGGTTGAACCGATATATTTACAGGAACTTAGTAGAAAATCTGTGCGTATAAATGCCTCTATACCTGCGTGGTTAGAGATTGCAGCTGAAAAGAGCGGAGTAAATGTATCGCAAACACTACAAATAGCATTAAAAGCAGAACTAGATTACGCTAACTAAACAACGGAGAGGGTGGGATTTGAACCCACGTAGGTGTGACCCTAACACGCGTTCCAGGCGTGCTCCTTAAACCAGACTCGGACACCTCTCCAAAATATACCTATACGCTATTTACTTCAAAAACGCCGTCAACTGATACTCCGTTGGGCTAGTCGCCCGTGCAAACTGACTGGTTTCTGCTAACCCCGCCTCACGCGCTAGCACAGCCGCTTCCACCGCTAACTTAAACGCCCTAGCCATTACATCAGGCTTGCCTGCCGTAGCTATCGCCGTGTTGATTAGCACCGCATCTGCCCCAAGTTCTATAGCCTGCGCCGCATGGCTCGGCGCACCAAGCCCAGCGTCCACCACTACAGGCACTTGCGCCTGCTCTATAATAATTGCCAGCTGGTCTTTAGTCATAACACCTTGATTAGTGCCTATCGGCGCACCTAGTGGCATTACCGCTGCGACGCCCACCTCTTGCAATCGCTTTGCTAACACTGGGTCGGCGTTTATATATGGCAACACGACAAACCCGTCTTTCACTAATATTTCAGCTGCTTTCAATGTCTCCACTGGGTCGGGTAGCAGGTAGCGTGGCTCGGGAGTCACCTCTAGCTTTACAAACGGCTCGCAACCCGCAACTCTGGCAAGTCGTGCCAGCCGAACAGCCTGCTCGCTATTTTTCGCACCAGCGGTATTCGGCAGCAGAGTATAACGTTCTGTGTCTATGTAGTTTAATATGTTTGAGTTGCTGTTATTGGAAAAGTCTAGCCGTTTCAAGGCAACCGTCACCATCTGCGCTCCGCTAGCTTCTAGTGCTCCGCGCATAGCCTCGTTAGATGAGAACTTGCCCGTACCCATAAACAGGCGGGATGAGAACTTGCGCCCCCCGATAATTAGTTCCTTTATCACTGGCTCTTTTAACATTTTACCGACTATAGTCCAAGCACGTCTGCAATAGAGTAGACGCCTGCAGACTTGCCCGCCAGCCACTTTGCTGCCCGCACAGCACCCGCTGCGAATATACGCGGACTTGTAGCGCGGTGCGTTATCTCAAGAGTCTCCCCCTCTCCGTAGAAGTATAACGTATGCGTGCCAGCAATATCGCCCCCGCGTAGTGCCTGTATCCCTATAGTGTTTTGCTTACGCTCTCCAGTCAGCCCGTGCCTAGCGTAGGTCGCCACATTGTCAAAATCATTGAATCTGCGTCCCTTTGCTGCAGCCTTTGCAATAGTTAGTGCCGTGCCACTGGGGGCATCTTTTTTGTGCTTATGGTGCGCCTCCACTAGTTCAATATCAAAGCTATCGCCAAGCTTATTAGCCACAAGTTCTGCTAATTGCGTCATCATCGCCACGCCGACACTCATATTAGATGCCCATAAAAACGGCATCGTCCCGCCAAGCCCATTTATTTGCTCAAACTGCTCTGCCGTAAAACCTGTACTACCGACAACTATTGGTTTTTTTATGCTCTTATAGTCGGCAAGGCGCGCTACAGTGCCAGCAACACCTGTGAAGTCTATTAACACATCTGCATCTTTAGCCGCAATTGCAAGCTCAGACGCTATTATTACGTCATTATGGACGTTAATGCCCGCTAGTAGCGATGCCGATTTACCCAAAAAGCTGCTTTGCTCGCTATCAACAGCCCCACAAAGCCTTGTAGCCTCGTCAGCATAGACAGCTTTTATTA
>BNUJ01000074.1 GCA_025997275.1 Deferribacterales bacterium | reverse complement strand
GTATTTATTACCGAATTTGTGATGCAATAGATTATACATGGATAGGGAATACATCAGGGAAGCGTATGGCGAGGTATTGTTTGACGCCTTCGTTGAGCTAGGACGCAAAAAAGTCACCATCAGCGAAATGTTGAAATGGGAAAGAGGTTCTGTAGTCAAACTTGCTAAGACGTCTGGTGAACCCGTTGATATTTTGATAGCTAATAAACCGCTTGCACTCGGCGAGGCGGTAGTGTTGGACGAGCGGTTTGCTGTCCGCATTACTGACATATTGACGAAAGATATGCTTATTGCCAAATACAAAGACGGGATGTATGACATATAGTCTGCGCACTGCCCTCTTGCTGTGCGTGTATATTCTAGCCTCCGTTCAGGCAGTCAGTGCGGAACTAACTTATGAGTTCATTGGTAGTAGCGCAATATTCAACGTGAACTTTACTAGGGGCTACTCTGATGTGACTACTAACACCTCCGCTAGCGAAGTAGTAGTTGTGCTCAGCACAACTGAACCCTTGAACTTTGAAAGGCAAGATTTCTTTGACAGTGGCGTAAAAAGCGTATGGCTCACAACTGACAGCGGCAAGAAGTCATTGCACTTCAGCTTTGATGGTGCTGTTATTGAGCCTAGCGTAGTGCGTGGCGATACATCCGTCCAGATAACATTTACACTCCCTATCAACCCCGTCCAGCAGAGTCAGCAACCTGTGGTGAGCACTGGTACGTATGTGCGGATGATAATTGGACTGTTTTTAATATTTGTGCTGATTTTAGGGATGTATTTAGTGGTAAAATATCTGCTGAGGGGTGGCGTCAGGACAGATATTCCGGGTGTAGGCAGAATGCTGGGTAGCGTTGATGTGGGCATCAAGCGTAGTTTGATATTCTATGAGCTTGGTGATGTTATATATATACTAGGTGCTACTGACGGTGGTATAAACGTAGTTGATAAAATTGCAGACCCAGCAAGCGTAACGCTTATTAAAACTGGGTTCACACGCCGCAAAGACTTTGCTAGCTACCTGAACTTCTTCAGTAAAAGTGGCGAGATAAAGGACGACATAAAGAACTCGCGAGATTTATTAGAGGATAAACTATCATCGTTAAGAAAAAAATAACCCTGTTTGCGCTGGCATTCATTGTGGCAGGGGCTACTAATGCTATCCCGCAGACGTTGCCTATACCCGATGTTAGTTTCACCATGCGCGGAACTAGCTCGCCCAACGACGTGGCTATGGTTTTACAAATCATCGCCTTGTTCACCGTGCTGACCCTTGCCCCGTCAATACTGATGGTAATAACATCCTTTACCCGTATTATCATAGCTTTTAGTTTCCTGCGTAGCGCAATGGGCACGGCACAAATGCCACCAAATCAAATACTCGTAGGGCTTGCAATACTGCTGACTATATTCATAATGATGCCTGTGTTTTCTGCCGTTAATAGAGAAGCCCTTGCACCATATTTTGAGGAAAAAATCACGTTCAAGGAGATGACGGAACGCATAAAACCCCCCATTCGCAAATTTCTGGTAGCAAACACGCAGAAGAAAGATATTGAGCTATTTTTAGATATATCACGCTCGGCTAGAGTGCGCAATGTGAATGAAATACCAGACCACGTTGTCATTGCCGCGTTTGTGCTAAGCGAAGTGCAGTTAGGCTTTCAGATAGGGTTTTTGCTATACCTGCCTTTCCTTATAATAGATTTTGTCGTTTCAAGCGTGTTGCTAGCTATGGGCATGATGATGCTACCGCCGCACATGGTATCAACCCCGTTCAAAATATTACTCTTTGTGCTGGTGGATGGCTGGGGGTTGCTGGTATCCTCGCTGGTAAAGAGCTACTACCAATAAATAATTATGAGCTTATCAGTCAAAAAATACATGCAAGACAACCTTGCACTCGTCTCAAAACTCGCTGAAACAAATACAGGAGACGATTTCGCTATACAAGTGGAGCAAGCCGCCACCACTATTGCCAGCATTATGCTAGATGGCAACAAGTTATACTTATGCGGTGTTGGAGCTAGTTGTTGCCTAGCACACTATGCAGAATCGCTCTTTTTAATAAAATGCAGGTTTGCCCGTCCGCCGCTGCCAGCACTGGCACTGGACGCCGGCAATATTGAACGGCAAGCACAAACACTCATAACGGCAAATGATGCTCTGATGTGCATTATGAATGAAGCATTACCAGATAACGTTAGCACAGCACTCAGGGCGGCAGCAGAGGCTGGCGCAAAGGTAATCTGTCTAGCAGGTGCTGATAATGCCACACTGCGCGGACTATGCGATACAATCATAGCGGTAGATTCAAAAGACCCACTGCTCATCTCCAATATTCAGATAACAACGCTAAATATTATCTGCGCAAAAGTGGACGATATATTATTCCCCGTATGACGAGCTATTCTGGTCTATTTGGTGCAGCCCGTGCTGGGCAAATATTGAAGCTTAAAAAGGCTAGCGAAGCTGCATTAGTCATCGCTGATGACGCTAAACAGGCGGAGCTATACCTATCAGAGCTGATGTTATTTGCAGATGAAAATACACAGCTTTTGATATTCCCCGAATACACACACGAGCCATTTGACGAACTGCGGGTACTGGATGAGATAGCGAGCGCACGGGCTAACGCACTACATAGCCTGCTGACAAACCCCTGTAGCATTGTGATAACAACACCTTATGCACTGCTAAAAAAGATTGCCCCCGTAGATGCGTTCAGAGACAGTATTATAGAGCTAAAGACTGGTACCATTTTTGCAAGGCAAGATTTGCTGAATGCACTTGATAGGCTCGGATATCTGCCTGTGGAGCTAGTGAACGGACACGGGGAGTTTTGCACACGTGGCGGCATTGTAGATATATTCCCGCTAGGTGCAGCTACCCCAGTTCGCATAGAATATTACGGGGACGAATTAGAAACAATATTCAGCTACGAAGTCGCTATGCAAAAAAAACTTGACGAGTTAAATAGTGTAGTTCTGCTACCCGTTTCAGAGATACTATTTTCCACTAATGAATTGTTAGAATTGGGGTTAGATAGTGCTATCCACGAAAAGATAGAAAACTTCGGCAAGTATGCGGGACACCACTGGCTAGTGCCAGCTGTGTATGACGAACCAGCAACGCTATTTGACTATATGCCAGATTGCCCGCTTGTAGTGCTGCCCCCCACCCCAACAAAAGAGTTATTTGACAATGTGTTAAAACGCATTGATGAAACACACAAAACTGGCAATGAAAACACAGCTTTTATAACAACAGCCGAAGCAGAGAACCGAATATCTACTAACGCCGTCATCTTCACAGATGTGCCACTCGGCGGAGATGGCATTGATAATATAGCTTGCCCGTATCAGAGCGTTAAACCGCATTTTGCATTTGAGAAGAAAAACTTTTATCAGTCGCTTTCATCTGCTATGAACGAATTCAAGCGGATGCACGAGTCAGGCTTGCGAACGGTGGCGGCAGTTGAAAGCAGGCGATTTATTAAGCTAATCCGTGATTATTGCCGAGATTATGAGCTTGCCGTTATAGAAATATCCAATATATCTGAACTGCGTGAACCAAAAGCCCTGTATTTATACACAAAGAGCATAAGCGGCGGTTTTATCAGTGAAAAAGAAAAAATCGTATGCGCATCAGATGACGACATATTTGGCTTTGTCCGCAGGCGCAATAAGCCCAAACGGGCTGGGTTTGACACAAAAATATCAGAGCTTGAAGCGGGCGACTACATAGTCCACGTTGACTACGGCATAGGCGTGTATAAGGGGCTAAAACATCAGCAGATAGACGATGTAGAAGGAGATTATCTAGAAATCACTTACGAAAATGACAGCACACTATACGTGCCACTAGCGCAAATATCACAACTTCAGAAATATATCGGCGTGAGCGATGCCAAGCCACACTTGTCATCATTACAATCAGCCGCATGGGCTAAAACAAAGGCTTCTGCCCGCAAAAATGCCGCTAAAATAGCACAAGACCTGCTAAAACTATACGCCGAGCGCAAGGTGCAAAAAGGTTTCCGTTTTATCGCAGGCGGTGCTGAACTAGATGAGTTTGAACGCCGATTCCCCTACGATGAAACAGACGACCAATTTGCGGCAGTTTTAGATGTTTATAAAGATATGGAAGACGAAATGCCTATGGATAGGCTTATCTGCGGAGATGTAGGTTTCGGCAAGACCGAAGTGGCTATGCGGGCAACTTACAAAGCAGTCTTGAGTGGCAAGCAGGTGGCAGTGCTCGTCCCTACAACAGTCCTAGCGCGTCAGCACTACATAACATTTTTGGAGCGATTTAGGGGAACGGCTGTAGAGATAGAGTTCGTCAGCAGGTTTCGCACTACTGCCGAATTGCGCAAAGTGCGTGAAAAGCTGGCATCAGGGGCAGTTGACGTTATAATAGGCACGCATAGGCTACTATCAAACGATATAATGTTCAAGAACTTAGGATTATTGGTAATAGACGAGGAACAACGGTTTGGAGTTGCCCATAAAGAAAAGATTTCAGCACTACGCGCTAACGTTGACGTGCTGGCGATGAGTGCTACGCCGATACCTAGAACACTGCAACTATCATTATCAGGCATCCGCAACATCAGCACTATAGAAACGCCACCGACTAACAGATTGCCCGTAGGCATAAAGGTCATCCGCACAGAGGATGAGATTCAATCGGCTATATTATGGGAGCTGGAACGCGGCGGGCAAGTATTTTTCCTGCACAACAGGATACTTGACATCGCTAATGTTGTTAATATAGTCCAGCGAACAGTGCCTCTGGCGCGTGTGGCGGTGGCGCACGGACAGACAGCGGCTAAAGAGCTGGAGGATATATTGCGGCGTTTCTACAACGGGGATATAGATGTGCTTGTATCAACGACCATTATAGAAAATGGGATAGATATACCCAATGTGAACGCGATTATTATTGACGATGCGGCACACTTCGGACTGTCGCAACTATATCAGCTGAAAGGGCGCGTCGGTCGCAGTGGCAGACGCGGGCATTGCTACCTGCTGGTGAGAGATTTCGCAACTCTCAGCCCCACAGCAAAGAAACGGCTTGCTATAATCGGACAATTGTCAGATTTAGGTAGCGGACTGAAAATTGCAATGTCTGATTTACAGCTACGCGGCGCAGGCGATATATTGGGAGCACAGCAGTCAGGGTTTGCTATAAAAATAGGCTATGAACTGTTTTTACAGATGATATATGAGGCTGTATCCGCCTTGCAAGAGGCTGATGGCATAACAAGCGATACGGAGATTATCACGCAATATCCGCACTACATCGCGGCTGATTACATAGATGATGCTAAAACACGCCTTGACTACTACCGCGCCTTTGCGGGCATAAAAGACGCTAGCCAGATGACTGCTCTCTTTGACGAGCTAAAAATGCTATACGGGGAGCTTCGCAAAGAGACAACCAATCTAGGCTATATTATGCTAATCAAAAATACAGCGGGTGCACTAGGCATAACAAAAGCGGTGCTCTACCCACAGCAAATAAACTTTGCACTGACACAGAAATCAAGGATAGAACCACAAAAGCTAATGTCTGTAGCAGAAAAACTAAAATTAAAATTCCGATTTATCGGGGAATACGAATTTTTGCTTGCACTACCAGCAGGCGAGGACACGCTGACAACAACTGTGCAGTTTATTGAACAGCTAAACGATAAATAACTAAAAGAACGTCTAAGCTTTCTTGCCCGGAAGCAAATCTATCAGCTTGGTAGCGGCAGCCTTTTCCGCTACCTTCTTGTTCTTACCAATGCTCTGCGCCTTTAATAATCCAACTGGCGTTCTAACGCTACACTCTATCGTAAATACCTTATCGTGGCTAGGTCCGCGTTCTTCCAATACCCTATATGTCGGCAATATCCCATACCGTTTTTGAGTAATGTGTTGCAGTCTTGATTTGTGGTCTATATGCTCGCCAGTGTCATGTACCTTCATCAAAATATCTGTCAGATTGCGCAATATAAACGCTTTTGCCTCTTTATAGCCACCATCTAGGTGAATCGCAGCAATTATCGCCTCAAAGGTATCAGCCAATAACGAACGCTTATTGACCCCGCCACTTGAAATCTCCCCATTGCCAAGCAATAGAAAATCGCCGATACCAAGGTGAGCCGCACATCTATACAGACAACTCTCCGCCACACAATATGCACGTAGCTCCGACAACTGCCCTTCGTCCTCGTCTTTGTAGATTGTCATTAAGAATTCCGTGAGTGCTAGCTGCAACACTGCATCACCTAGTAGCTCTAACCGCTCATTTGAGTAGCAAACACCATGCTCATACGCATAAGACGTGTGAGTCAAAGCCTTCGTGAGTATAGTTTTATCAGTAAAGGCATAGCCCAGCACATTTTCAAGCTGAGTAGAGTCCTTATTCATACCGCTTTACTATTATCGTAGAGTTCGTCCCGCCGAAACCAAACGAATTAGAGAGCGCATAGCGGGCAGTATCTAGTTTAGCAGATTTATTAGGCGTATAGTTAAGGTCGCATTTAGGGTCTTTAGTTTCATAGTTGATTGTGGGTGGCACAAGCTTATCCCTTAGCGCAAGTGCTGAATAGATAACCTCAGCAGCCCCAGTAGCCCCTAACATGTGCCCCGTCATTGATTTAGTAGAACTAATATGCACCTTATACGCATGGTCGCCAAACACCTGCTTTATAGCAAGCGTTTCAAGCTCATCGTTCAGGCTAGAAGATACGATAACTATATCCTATACGCCATAGCCGCAGTTGATATGGCTATGAAAGACGCTGGACTTGACGACTATCCATTCAACCATGAGCGTGCTGGGGCTATAATAGGCTCTGGTATAGGTGGTTTTGAGACCACCTGTAGGACGCATATGGACTATGTAAAGCGTGGCTATCGTGGCGTATCGCCGTTCTTCATACCTGCGGCTATCATCAATA
>BNUJ01000073.1 GCA_025997275.1 Deferribacterales bacterium | reverse complement strand
ACAGCTCCCACAGCTTCTTCAAGCCAGCATTCTTCAAGCAATTTGATGCACGCACGGATAGCTCCAGCTCCTCAAGGTCTTTAGTAAGCAATGTTTCAATATTGTCGCCAGCTTGCGCAGACAAAGACGCTGAAACAACTTTCTGCTCCTCAAAGTTGATAAAGAAAGACAAGTAGTCTTTCACTATCTTAGCCGCAAAAGCAATCGCATCACGCGGCGTAACAGAGCCATCGGTTTCCACCTCTATAGTCAGCTTATCATAGTCGGTGCGTTGCTCAAAACGAGCCTCACCCACACTATAATTTACACGCTTTATAGGTGTAAATACAGCATCAACCTGCACCACCTCTACATCATCAAACTTGCCTTCTTGCTCTTCCACCGGCACATAACCCACCCCACGCTCAACATATAACTCCATATCCACTTCAGTGCCATCACCAGTGATAGTAAGTATATGCTGGCTAGGGTTCAACACCTCAACATCGCCAGTAATATCAGCCGCCGTAACAACAACATACTGTTGCCCTTTATCCTTACGCTTCTTAATGCGAACACGCCTGCGCTCGGCAGATGACGACTTCAGCTCTACCATCTTCAAGTTCAACGATATGTTGACAACATCCTCTGCTATGCCCGACACTACGTCAAATTCGTGCTTAACGCCATTCATCTTGAAGCCCACAATGGCAGACCCTTCAACAGAGGATATAAGCATACGCCGTAGCGAGTTGCCGATAGTAGTGCCAAACCCTTTCGGCAACGGCTCCACCACAAACTGGTCATACACCACAATAGTCCTGCCTGTGCTCTTATCTAGCTCCCGCACCTTTTGCGCACCCTTGACAGCCTCTACAGACTTCGGTTTTATCAAGCTATTAAAATTCATTATCATTACTATAATCTCCGATAAGGCAATCTATTACTTAGAATACAATTCTACTATTAGCGACTCCTGCATATCATAGCCAACGTCGGAACGCTCTGGCAATCTGCTAACATTTGCCTCAAAGTTATCCTTACTCACAAGTAGCCATTCAGGTGTCACCCCGCGTCCGTCAGCACCCTCTATCGCATCAGATATGCGCTGGAGCTTCTTACTAGCATCAGCTATGCGCACTACCTGTCCCGATTTTATAGAATAAGACGGGATATTTACTTTCTTGCCATCCACCAGAACATGGTCATGGCGCACTAATTGACGCGCCTCTTTACGACTGGTAGCAAACCCCGAACGATACAGCACATTATCAAGCCTGCGTTCAAGCAATTGTATCAATATCTCACCGGTAATGCCAGCTGAACGCGTAGCCCGCTCAAAATACTTGCGGAACTGCCCCTCCAACACCCCGTATAAACGTTTCATCTTCTGCTTCTCACGTAGCTGAACGCCATAGTCAGAAACCTTTTTCTGATTCTTGCCATGTTGCCCCGGTGCATAGGCTTTCTTATCAAGCCCACACTTCTCAGTGTAGCAACGCGTGCCCTTAAGATATAATTTTGAACCTTCCCGCCTGCAAAGTTTGCAACTAGGTCCTGTGTATCTAGCCAAAATACGCCTCCTTAGCTCAAATAAACAACGATACTATATACGACGCTTCTTGCGCGGGCGACAGCCATTGTGAGGGATAGGCGTAATATCACGTATAAGCGTTATCTTTATTCCCGCCTGCTGTATAGCCCTAACAGCACTCTCACGCCCAGAGCCAGGTCCATTAAGGTTGACTTCAACCTCACGCATACCAGCTTCCATAGCCTTCTTAGATGCAGCCTCAGCCACAAGCTGCGCCGCAAACGGCGTAGATTTACGAGAGTTCTTGAACGCCTGCGTTCCGCCTGTGCCCCAACATATAACGTTACCCTTTACGTCCGAGAAAGTCACGTGAGTATTGTTAAAGGTGGCACTTATATGCGCTATCCCTTTAGGAACACTCTTCTTTTCCCTTTTACCGCCTCTCTTTGAACCAGCCATCTATAAGCCTCCCTATTTCTTCTTTATGCCACGCTTGCCTGCAAGTCCGCGCCTCGTCCTAGCATTGCTCCGCGTCTTCTGCCCACGACACGGCAGATTGTTCTTATGACGCAACCCCCTGTAACAGTTGATTTCCATAAGACGCTTTATATTAAGCCCAACTTCCTTACGGAGCTCGCCTTCAGTCTTTACCTCCGTGTCAAGATATTTACGGATTTCAGATACTTCCTGCTCCGTAAGCTCGCCTACGCGCTTATCCGCAGGGATACTCGTCTTTTCAAGTATCACCTTAGCGGTAGAACGCCCTACGCCGAATATATAGGTAAGCCCTATCTCAATCCTCTTGTTATTAGGTATATCAACACCTGCTATACGAGCCACTTCGCTACCCCCTTATCCTTGCCGTTGCTTGTGACGAGGGTTCTCGCAGATTACGCGAACCACACCCTTGCGTTTCACAATCTTGCACTTACTGCAAATAGGCTTTACACTAGCTCTTACTTTCATAACACATCTCCTCAACGCTATCGCACTACTTATGCCTGTATGTTATCCTGCCCCGCGATAAATCATAGGGCGACATCTCCACCGTAACTTTATCACCAGGCAATATACGAATAAAATTCATCCTCATCTTGCCCGATAGATGCGCCGTAACGACATGCTCATTCGGCAACTCCACTAAAAATTTAGCGTTTGGCAGGGCTTCTTTTACGACGCCGTTCGCCTCAATCACATCTCCCTTATTCCCCATAAACCCCTATCATAATTAATTCAATCAAGCGTAAGTATCGCTACGCCGTTATCCGTCACCGCTATGGTGTTCTCATAATGAGCCGCCAGCTTCCCATCACACGTCACAGTCGTCCAGCCATTTGAAAGCGTCTTAATGCGCCAATCACCCTCTGACACCATAGGCTCTATAGCAAGCACCAATCCTTTCTTTATCTTAGGCGTCAGCTTCACACCAAAACCTTTTTCAACATAGTTAGGCACATTCGGAGCTTCATGCAGTGAACGCCCCAAGCCATGCCCTTGCATATCCCTTACAATACCAAAACCATTAGCTTCAACGTAGCCCTGCACAGCCGCAGATATATCAGCTACCCGTCCGCCAATCTTCGCACACTCTGCACCCTCAAAGAATGAACGCTCTGTCACGTCTATCAACTTTTTAGCGATGTCGCTAACCTCCCCTACTGCATAAGTCCGCGCAGCATCAGAGTGAAACCCGTTCCTAAACGCACCTATATCAACGCTAACAATGTCACCATCTTTCAATACCCTATCACTGCTTGGAATGCCATGCACTACCTCACAGTTCACCGACACACACGCAGAGGCGGGAAACCCCCTATACCCCTTAAAAGAAGGTAATGCAGAGTGCGATGTTATAACATTTTCAACCAACTTGTCAATATCTTTTGTAGAAATACCCGCCCTTATAAAACTATCAAGTTTTTCAAAGACCTCTACGAGTATCTTACCGTTCTCACGTATTAAGGCTATTTCACTGTTGCTTTTGAGGTATATCATTCAAAAATACCTTGAGCTTGCCTATATATATTTCATCTGCAGGTGCCATGCCGTCTATAGTCAACAGATTAGTCCCGCGCTCATAATACGTCAGCAATTTCTCTGTAGTATCATGAAATATCTTTAAGCGTTTTGCCATAGTAGCCTCATTATCATCATCACGTTGAATAAGCTCTCCGCCACATTTATCGCACACACCCGCAACACTCGGCGGATTAAACGATATATGGAACACTTTGCCACATTTAGAACAAGACCTACGCCCTGCAGCACGCTCTATTAAAACTTCATCAGGCACTTCAATATTTACAATATGCGTCAGGCTTGTGCTGTGCTTTTTTAGCATAGTATCAAGTTCTTCCGCTTGAACAACAGTGCGCGGAAACCCATCAAATATCGCACCCTTCGCGCATTCCGGACGTTTCAATGCTTCACTTATCAGGTCTATTATAACACTGTCTGTCACCAGCTGCCCTTCGTCCATATATTTCTTAGCCTGTTTGCCCAACTCTGTCCCACTGCGAACAGCTTCTCGCAACATATCACCCGTTGATAGCTGAGCTAAACCGAAATCTCTAATAATATATGCAGATTGCGTCCCCTTGCCTGATGCAGGAGCACCTAGCAATAAAACATTACGCCTGTCAAACATACCCTAATACCTCCCGCGCATGCGCCCTTTGCTTAAAAACCCTGAATAGTTATTCGCTATAAGGTGCGATTCAATCTTCTGCATCATATCAAGCCCCACCCCTACTACAATCAGCACACTAGTGCCACCGAAATAAAAGGGCATACGGAATAGCTGTATAATCACCTGTGGCATTACTGCCACAATTGCCAAATACGCTGCGCCCACAAAGGTAAGCCTTGAAAGCACATAGTCTATATAGTCAGCTGTAGCTTCACCCGGTCGTTTGCCCGGCACTACGCCACCTGATTTTTGTATATTCTCCGCTATATCCTTCGGATTGAATATAATAGAGGTATAAAAATACGTAAAAAACACTATAAATACAAGTTCCAGCAAGTAGTAAAACCACCCCGATGGCGAAAAAAACTGCGCAAGCCGCTGTATAGCAGGTGCAGTAGAAAAGGTCGCTATAGTGGGGAACAGCGTCACTATAGTAGAGGCAAATATTATCGGTATAACGCCCGCAGGGTTCAACTTCAACGGCAGATACGATGCCCCACCCTTGCTCCCAGCCCCAATAGACGCTTTTCTAACGTATTGTATAGGAACACGCCGCTGAGACGTCTCCATAAACACTATCGCAACCAACGCCACCGCCATTAAAGCACAGGCAACAATCAAAGGAATAATCTGCATCTCCCCTGACTTCATCAACGAAAACGTTTTAGTTATAGCCGATGGGGTCCCAGCAATAATGCCCGCCATTATTATGAGCGACATGCCATTTCCCACGCCGAAAGTCGTAATCTTTTCGCCCAGCCACATTAAAAATATAGTGCCAGTCGTAAGCGTCAGTGCAGTAGTCAGCCTAAACGACAACCCGCCATGCGCTACCACCAGTGGCATGCCATCAGGAGCTGTCATAGTCTCAATGCCCATCGCAATGCCGAACCCCTGAAACATACTTATAAAAACTGTCAAATAACGAGTGTATCTAGTAATCTTCTCCCGCCCCTCAGTGCCACGCTTTTTCAGCTCGGCGAGGTGTGGCAGAACCACAGTCAAAAGCTCCAATATAATAGATGCCGATATATATGGCATTACCCCAAGCCCAAACACAGTCAACCGCTGTAATGCACCACCAGTGAACATATCAAAGAAACCGAACAACCCGCCACTGGCGCGCGCAAAGAAGTTTGCCAAGGCGTCCCCATCTATCCCCGGCGTAGGCACGTGAGCACCAAGCCTGAACACAGCCAAGAGCAAAAGCGTCATTATGAGCTTTTTGCGCAATTCGGGGACGGAGAAAATCTCCTGTATCTTATTCAACATAAATTAAATCTATTTTTTATCCTTACTCTTACTTTCACTCTTGCCCTTACTCTCGCCATTATCCTCGTCTGCTTTCTTGTCTTTAGGTTTATTGCTACCAGCCTTGCTAGCGGCAACAATAGCCCTTTTCTTAGCTTTGCTCGCCTCTTTAGCCGCCCTGCGTTTAGCTACGTCCTCGTTATGAACAAACGGCGGGAGCAATGTCACACTGCCACCAGCTACTTCTATCTTCTTGCTAGCAACTTCCGATATTTTATCAACGGTGAACGATAATTTCTTAGTTATCTCCCCAGTAGCAAGAATTTTAACGCCATCCTTGTTGCCGTGTATCAGCCTAGCAGCTTTAAGCGTTTCGGCATTTACTTCATCGCCAGACTCAAAGCGAGCATCTACAAGAGCTAAATTCACTACTTCATAGACAGTCTCAAAACGTGCGTTGCTGAAACCGCGTTTCGGGGTGCGCCGCACCATAGACATCTGCCCGCCCTCAAACCCAGCTTTAGACCCACCACCACCACCTGCACGTGCACGTTGCCCTTTATGCCCCTTGCCCGCAGTTGTGCCAAGCCCACTACCTGTGCCTCTGCCGAGCCTCTTTCTGCCTTTATTCGCGCCTTTTGCAGGCTTTAATTCATGTTTCAGCATTGAAACCTCTCCTTAAATGTTACCTATGTTGCACGAGACTAGATATGTCCTTGTCACGCGCATTTGCCACCTGACTAACAGTGCGTATCTGGTCAAAGCCGTTCATAGCAGCATACAGCGAATTAAACGGATTGCGACTACGGACAGATTTAGCAAGTATATTTTGTAGCCCCGCCAGTTCAAATAGCGAACGTATTGCACCGCCAGCGATTATGCCTGTTCCCGGTGCTGCTGGTTTCATTATAATCTCACTTGCACCAAATCTGCCTATCACTGCATGCGGGAGCGTCCCCTTGTTGACGGGTATAGAACACAAATTCTTGCGGGCGGTTTCAAGTGCTTTCTTTATAGCATCAGGCACTTCACGCGCCTTGCCATGGCCTATCCCCACCATTCCATCGCGATTGCCTACAACGACCAGCGCAGTGAACTTAAACACGCGCCCGCCTTTCACAACCTTTGTGACCCTTCCTATATGGACTACCTTATCCGCAAGCTGTTATTCTTCGCCTATCAACTTTGCACCCTCCTAAAACTCTAATCCGCTTTCGCGAGCCGCTTCAGCAAGCGACCTGACCCTGCCATGATAGATGAAGCCACCCCTATCAAAGACAACGCTCTTTACCCCTTTAGCCTTAGCCCGCTCCCCAACAAGCTTGCCAACGCTAGCTGCCACATCTTTATTGGCATTGCCCTTAAACTTCGCCCTCAGCTCCTTCTCCAAAGAACTTGCTGATGCGATTGTCGTCCCCGCAACATCATCTATCACCTGAGCATATAAGTAGTGGTTGCTCTTATACACAGCTAAGCGTGGACGTTCCTGAGAACCTAATACTCTCTTCCTCAGCCTAAGGTGACGGCGTTCGCGACTAATATGCTTATCTTTAATGTTCATACGTT
>BNUJ01000072.1 GCA_025997275.1 Deferribacterales bacterium | reverse complement strand
AAAAAAAAGAAAAGGAAAAGAAAAAAAAAAGAAAAAAAGAGAAAAAAGAGAAGAGAGAAGGAAAGAGGAAGAAGAAAAGAAAAGGGGGGGGGGGGGGGGGGGGGGGGGGGGGGGGGGGGGGGCTACTTCATGTTCAAAGAACCAGAGGTAGCCATTGCACTCGGTGGACGGCGGGTTGCATTCCTAATGCATCCAAATATTGGGATGATTGAACTTGTTGAAACAGGAAATTGATGCTTTGGATATTGCACCTTTAATGTATATACTATAATATATACATTATGTAGGGGGGGTGTGGTATGGTTATGAAGAAAGCTAAGGTTTTTTATAGTGGCAACAGTCAAGCTGTAAGATTACCAAAGGAATTTCGTTTTGACGAGAAAGAGGTCTATATTAAGCATATAGACAAAATCGTTATGCTAGTTCCAGCGGAGAATATTTGGCGCAATATGTTTGATTCGCTTGATAAATTTACAGACGATTTTATGGCTGAGCGCAGTCAACCGTCAGTGCAGGAACGTGAGGAGCCATAATGCTGTATATGTTGGATACAAACATCTGTATTTACATTATCAAACGTAAGCCCCAAGCAGTTTATAGGCGGCTATGCGCATTGTCGCCAAACAATATCTGTATATCGTCTATTGTAGTTTCAGAACTCTTTGTCGGCGTAGAAAAAAGCTCTAAACCTAATGAAAACCGCGATGCTTTATGGGCTTTTTTATCTCCATTTTCTGTGCTTGACTATGGCTTGGCAGAAGCTAAAATCTATGGTGGGGTGAGAGCAGAACTTGAACGTTCAGGAAATATCATAGGTGCTTATGATATGATGATAGCAGCTCATGCAATAAATCTAAGTGCAGTGCTGATAACGAATAACATTCGTGAATTTGAACGTGTGCGCGGATTACAAATAGAAAACTGGGCAAAGGATAACTAGAATTATGGGCGTAAAGTCAACATTTGAACAAGTGCGGATAGCGGGTATATCCAGCGCAGTAGGCGAAAACAGTCGCACCATTGAGGACGACTCCACACTATACGGTAACAATATAAAACGAATAAACCGATTAAAATCAGTTTTAGGCATCCACACCCGCCACATCGCAGACTCTCAAACTACCGCACTAGACCTAGCATTTCAAGCAAGCTCCACGCTAATAAACGATATGAACATAGACATAGCCACCATTGATGGCGTTGTGTTCATCACCCAAACGCCCGACTACAAGATGCCAGGCAATGCCTACTTGCTACACAAACTACTATCACTCAATACAAACTGCGTTGTGCTTGACTTGACGCTCGGCTGTTCAGGCTTTGTATATGGACTATGGCTCAGCTTTATGATGGCATCTAGCACCTGCAAACGCGTTCTGCTATGCGTGGGGGACACTCTCAGCAAAACAATCTACCCCAAAGACGCTGCACAGCTCACTATAATGGGGGACGCAGTCAGCGCAATATTAGTAGAACGTTGCGAAAAAACCGACAAAACTAATAGCTATTTTTCACTATCGGCAGACGGCAACGGCTACGAATACCTAAATATCCCCGCTGGCGGGCAACGACTACCCATAAGCGAAGAGACCAAACGGGAGCTTACAGACACAGACGGCAGTATCCGCACAGCGGAGAATCTTACTATGAACGGCGTGGCGGTCTATCAGTTCACAAACGATGCTCAGCCACCCCTAGTAGATGAAATACTTGCCTACGCAGGGATAGGCAGGGAGGATATAATATACTTCATATTCCATCAGGCTAATAAATATATGGTAGAAAACATAGCCTCAAAAGCTAACTTGCCGTTAGATAAATGTCCAACTAGCTCGTTCAGCAAATACGGCAACACAGCGGGGGCGTCTATTCCCCTAGCCATCAGCGATATGGCGGAACATTTCCAGCTCACAACTGGCAAGTATCTATTGCAAGGTTTCGGCGTAGGTTTATCGTGGGGAGCGTGCGTGCTGACGCTAGATAAAATATACTGCCACCTTGCAGTTGCTCCCCTCCCCACTGTAACAGCCATACAATCAGCCACTTCCACCTAGTCCTTCCTCCTTTCCGTTACTGCCTTGCTTGTTTTGTGGACATTTTCATAGCAATGTAATATGATACAAAAATGGATAGAAATCTTGCATTAACTAGGCTTGCCGCTCTGCTTAGAGAGGTAATGGATGATGAAAGTCTCATTATTGATGAGACAAGTAGCGTGCAACAGCTTGAAGGGTGGGATAGTATCGCCCAAGTATCTATTATAGCTGCAACAGAAACTGAGTTTGGGCTGAAAATCAGACTAGAGGAGTTGCCCAGCACCTATCACGTAAAGGGCTTGCTAGATATTATCACAGCACGAGCTACGAAGTAGAATGGGCTACATAGACTATCGCATAATCGCTTCTAGGCTGGATATGCAACGCGGGGACGTGCTCTACCTGATGACAGATATTTCACGCCTAGCCTACGAATGTATGCTAGCGGGCGATACCTTTCAGCCTGATGTATTTATAAATACACTACAAAAGGCTGTGGGCAATACTGGGACGCTACTAGTGCCCACATATAACTGGGACTTCTGCAATGGTATAGCCTACGACCACTACAAAACCTCCTGCAAAACAGGCGTTCTCGGAAAAGTTGCCCTGACCATGTCCGACTTTAAGCGCACCAAGCACCCTATCTATTCATTTGCAGTATGGGGTGAGGCTAGCGAAATGCTCGCCACAATGGACAACGTTAGCTCGTTTGGTAGCGATTCTCCATTCGGCTATATAGACTCCGCAGGCGCAAAAGCGTTCGCACTAGGAATTGCACCCAATAGAGCATTTACCTATCTGCACTATATTGAGCAGAATATGGGCGTTCCATACAGGGAGCACAAAGACTTCACGGCAGACTACACAGACGCACAAGGCAACACAAGCCGCAAAACCTATTCAATGTATGTGCGCAACCTAGCACTAAACCCTCAGCACAACCACGCAGGACAAGACTGGCTGGCAGATACGCTCCGCAACCTTGGCGCATTAAAAACTAACATATACAACAACGTTGAGTTTCACACATTCCCCGTCAGAGCGTTAGATGCCATATATAAGATTGAGTTAGAATATAACGGAGCGAAAAATCTATACACATTTGATAATGTTGCCAATAACAATGCTACTACTTAACGATAAAGTCCACTATGTCCTTAATGGTCTTGAACGATTGCAGTTCACCAAAGGAGAGAGTCTTGGAAAACTTGTCGCCAATAGTCACCACCAGCTGTAACCACGAGAGCGAGTCCCAGTCAGCAATGTTCTCTATGACATCAGTCTCCGTGAACGACATATTCAAATTAGCTGATAACACCGATAATATCTCACTCCTGCTCATACAACCTCCCTTATAACTCCTGCCTCTACTAATCTATTCGCTACATCTATCAAACTGAACGGAGATGCTCTTACAATATCAGCAATATTCATCAAATCGTTCGTGCCGTCTGCGTAGGCAAGCAGGTTCATCATATCACGCGTCTGCGCCACACTATCCTTAGTGCTGACGGTCGGATAAAGTCCACGTTTGCCGAGTTGCGCCTCACAAGCAAAGACATTCTTATAAACACGATTATTTTCTAACAACACTATACAATTTTTTACTAGATTTATCCCGCCCTGTAGCCCCGCTGGGGAGATAAACGACATGTCGTCTAGTGATGTGTGATATTCTGGATATTCCCCATATTTAGTGCGACATAGCCCGCAGACGGGCAATTCCACACCCGGAGAGCAAAACTGACGCTCATCACTACCGCGTTGCAAGAACGAATACTCTTTATAATCAGATGTAATATGTTCCAGCGCATATTTTGCCACCCTGTCAGCTAGGGTGTCCCCGTAGCGGCTGGCAACGTGCGAATAATCCCCGTTATCCCCTATGCACGACAGCACAAAGCCTGCTATTAGGTGTTTTTTCAGCCATTCCAAATGTTGGAATAGATACACAATGCTACCAATAGTCTCTGGCAGGTATAATATGCGGTAGCTGAATCTGCGTGGAGCAGTTTCTAGCCACTGAGCGATAGCCGTTGCCACGACTGGGGCGGACAACTCATTATTAGCTAAAGATGGGTGGCAAATATTGGCAGTAAGCAATATTTCATCGTTCGTTTCCCCTTGCAAAAGCAATTCTCCGTAGCTGAGATGTCCATCTATCAGCTCAGAATCAATATATACACGGCATTGTTTATTAGGCTGTTTGCGCAGTTGCGCACGTTGCCGTTCGCTCAGGCAAAAACCCCAGCGGCGTTTATAGTAAGATGTAATGTATGGGATAGCATCTGGCGATTCTGGCAGGGAGTATAGGTGTTTATCTAGTTCGGCAAAGCTCATAGTAGCGTCAATAGGCTCGGAGTAGCCCATGATGTGCAGATTATGTTGCTTGAAGTCCACTACCTTGACGCCATCTATCTCAATGAAAGCGTCCCGAATATTCCACTCCTGCGGGACTGTCCAGTCAAAGGCTTGCGTGCCTGTGGGGACCTCTTTTATTTGTAAATTAGGAAGCAGTGTTTTGATATATGCTAGGGTTTGTCTCACCCCGCTACCTGTAAGGCTACGGCAAATCGGATATAGAACACCCGCCCAGCGGTAAGCCAGCTCACCTGTCATATTTTTATTGTATCAAGTAATATGTGCATAGTCAAGGTAGCGACTTTTTACTGGGGTGGCTAAACTCTAACGGGTTGTCTATAATGCTAGCCAGTTTTCTGGGTTGAGTGCTTGTTCCCGCTGGCGAATTTCAAAATATAAATACGCAAGGTTTTGAGCAAATTCCGTGCTGATTAGCCCTAGTTGCTCCCCACGCTGCACATCATCGCCTGCATTTACATAAAACTCGTCTAGGTTGGCATAGACAGTATAATATATCGGGTCGTGTTGCACTATAATAATATTGCCCACCCCCGCAAGGTTGTTGACATACGCCACCCTGCCATTGAATACCGCCCGCACCTCGCCACCTCCAACAGACGGACGCAGACGCACCCCCTTGTGCGCTATCTTCACCCTAGTGCCGTCCTCTACCCGCTCGCCAAACCGTTCTACCACAACCCCGCGCATAGGCACAGGCAACTTGCCTTTCAGTCTGGCAAAATCACTATCAGGCAGCCTGCTATTGCCACCATCTTTGCGGATTTCAAGTTTTTGGCTTTGATTTATTGCAGAGTCTATGCTAGCCTGACTAGCCCGTAGCCTATCAATATACGCTTTTGTTGCTACAGCATCCCTAGATAGCTGTGCACGCCTAGTAGCCAACTTGTTGGTCTGGCTGGTCAACTCAGCAGATAGGTGCTTAATATCTGCCAGATAAGTATCTAGCTCAATGTTAGTCTGTGCTATTTTATGTTTAATTTCATTGCTCTCGGCAATGGTTAATGCCAGCTCCTTTACTCTAGTAGCTAGGGAACCGTTCACACGTGATAGTATCTCCAGCGTGGTTATCCCCTCCGCTCTGCCACCACCCGTCAGAGCAACCATAGCTGACATTTGTCTTGACGTATCTGTAACAAACATCAATCCACGCTTAATATGTGCACTATATGCGGCACGTTTAGAAGCTAGACTACGTTCGCGGGCAGAAATTTCTGCTAGTTGTTGCCTGCCTGCAGCTAGCTGGCGGGAAAGGATTGCTCCCGCTTGGCGGATGTCAGACTGGTTAGCCTCAAGTAGCTGAAGCTCGCGAGCTATATCGGAACGACTGGTTTCAAGAGCTTTCAAATCGCGCTCGCTCTGCTGGAGCTGCAGTTTCAGCCTAGATAGCCGCTCTGCATCAGTATCCGCATAAGCAACAACTACAAATAACAATAGTCCGCAGAAAAAACAACAATAGCTTATTGCTTTCCCCCATGTGTTGGCGGTAACTAGTGGGGTGCCAGATATACGCAGATAAGAGATAAACGAAAACATTATAGGATTATATGAGATATTATCAAAAAATGACAACTACATAAATAAGCGATAGCAACAAGTCCACTTTAACCTTGACCGCAACACTGTTCCAGCAAGCTGGAAAGACTCCCCCCCCCCACCACCACGAAGGGGGGGGGGGAGAGTAATAAATTTTACTACCTTCCTATCAGCGATAGTGCTGTTTGCGGTAGCTGGTTAGCTTGTGCTAGCATTGCCACAGCTGCGTTCACCAATATCTGACTCTTAGCAAATGTAGCCGACTCATCCGCCACATCTAGGTCGCGTATGCGAGACTCTGCTGCCATTAAGTTCTGCCTGCTTATACTAATATTCTTCATAGTATATTCCAGCCTGTTTATCTGTGCTCCTATAGTCGCCCTAGCATGAGTCGCAGCCTCTAACGCCTGGTCAAACTTAGTAATAGCTTTCTGCGATTCTTCCATAGTGGTAACATAAGCATCACTTATTTCTAGTCCAATAGTGTCCAGTCGCGCTACGCTTACATCAAACGTCTGCCCTTCACTGGCACCTACCTGCACCTTAGTAATGTTGCGCACTATATGCAAGAACACCTCTTGACTCGTATCTGCCGAAAATACTACCTTGCCATTCACAAGCTGCGCATTAGTGCCGACATTAGGCGCAATAATGACATCAACACCTTTAATAACATTGCGCAGACGAGAATCTGACACGGTATCTTTACCAATAAACTCACCGGTGTGCGCATCATTGACAGAGACTGTCATTGCACTCTCTTTAGATTCCTGTATCTGCAATATAGATAACGCATTCAAAACACCTTCATCGGCAACAAACCGCAACTCGCTGGCTCTTCCCATAAGTGCAGTCTGCATTATTATTGTGCCAGGCACGGCAAAATTGCCACCATTCGGATTCTGCTCACCGGGTTCTACATAGTGAATTAAATCTGATAGCTGCATATCGCCCGCCACATTCAGCTCAGCGAGTGCACTACGCAACTTGTCAACAAGCTCGTTTATAGTGTCCTCACCCTCCAGAGTAATGCTCGCCATCTTATTGTTAGCATAAATATCCAGATACTGAGTGTTATCTAATACCATACGCCCATCGGCATTGGTAAATAACCCAATATCTTTTAACTTGACACCGCCAGCACCAACAGTGCCCGCCTTAAAAGCATCCAATGTCACAGAGCCACTGATAAAACCAGTAACGTTATAGTCCTTATTCCACCTAACAGTGGCTACCTCAAACTTGCCATTATTGATAG